>NZ_LSKG01000044.1:0-331 GCF_001557005.1 Sphingomonas sp. CCH15-F11
CGGTTGTCGCCGGGATCGTGGTTCAGGTGCGCGCTGGCGAGCACGACGCGCGTGACCCGCATCGAGGCGGGCGGGTCGATACCGGCGAACCCCGGTTGCGCGCGTGAAAGATCGTCAGGCTTCGGCAGGCGGCGAACCCCCCTGCCCTGCCCGTCGCGCCAGCGTGCGGCGTCCTCGTCCCACCACACCCCATCGCCGAGATGCAGCACGTAGCGGCCGTGCGGGCGACGGCAATGCTCGCAGCGCCCCTTGGCGCGGCCGAAGCGGATAAAGGCCGACAGCTCGCGCCAGTCGATCGGGTAAAGCCAGCGATGTTCGCGCGCGATCGGCA
>NZ_LSKG01000045.1:0-25507 GCF_001557005.1 Sphingomonas sp. CCH15-F11
CCCCTCCACCATTTGCTACGCAAATGGTCCCCCTCCCCGAGTCGAGCTCGGGGAGGATTTATGAGCGAGGACATCGAGCTCATCGAGGCCGCGCGCCGGACCTTTGCGGGTCCGGTCGCTTTCCTGAAGTCCGCGCCCTCGCTTCAGCACCTGCCCGCACCCACGGTGCCCGAGATCGCGTTTGCGGGCCGGTCGAATGTCGGCAAGTCTTCGCTGCTCAACGCGCTTGCCGGACGCAATGCGCTCGCGCGCACGTCGAACACGCCGGGGCGGACGCAAGAGCTCAACTTCTTCGACATCGGTGATCCGCTGCGCTTTCGCCTGGTGGACATGCCGGGCTACGGCTTTGCCAAGGCGCCGAAGGACATGTTGCGCCAGTGGCGCTTCCTGGTGAACGATTTCCTGCGCGGCCGCGCGGTGCTGAAACGCACGCTGGTACTCATCGATTCGCGCCACGGCATCAAGGATGTCGATCGCGAAATCCTCGACATGCTTGACCAGGCGGCGGTCAGCTATCGCGTCGTCCTCACCAAGGCCGACAAGATCAAGGCGAGCGAGCTGGCCGACATGTTCGCGCGCACCACCGCGGAGGCGCGCAGACGTCCGGCCGCGCATCCCGACATCCTCGCGACCTCGAGCGAAAAGGGCATGGGCATTCCCGAATTGCGCGCCGCCGTCCTCGAAGCGATCGGGTGAGCGCGGCAGATCAGGCGCTGTTCTCCTATGGCACGCTGCAGCTCCCCGAGGTGCAGCGTGCCACGTTCGGCCGGTTGCTGTCGGGCACGCCGGACGTACTGACCGGGTTCCGCCGGATCATGATCGAGATTGACGACCCGGATGTGCGCGATGCGAGCGGGATCGCCACCCACCCGGCGCTGGTGGCTGACCCGGACGCCCCGCCGATCCCCGGACAGGTGTTCGACGTGACAAATGCCGAACTGGCCGCCGCGGATGTCTACGAAAGCGCGAATTACCGACGCATCACAGTCACGCTGATGTCGGGGCGTAGCGCCTGGGTCTATATCCGGGCATAG
The DNA here is from genome assembly GCF_001557005.1 of Sphingomonas sp. CCH15-F11. Classification (NCBI taxonomy): domain Bacteria; kingdom Pseudomonadati; phylum Pseudomonadota; class Alphaproteobacteria; order Sphingomonadales; family Sphingomonadaceae; genus Sphingomonas; species Sphingomonas sp. CCH15-F11. The sequence continues at coordinate 1,035 of NZ_LSKG01000045.1, forward strand.
CGGCCGCAACGCCCGGCGGGTTCGCGCGTTGGGCGGCCGATGCCCGACGGCGGTATGGCTTGGAAGGAAACTCGATGAGCAAGACGGCACAATGGGCGAAGATCGGCGGCGGGATCGCCGCGCTGGCGGTGGGCGCGGGCGCATGGTTCGTCTGGCGCGAGAAATCGGTCGAGCAGCCGGACTTCACCCTGGTCGAGCAGGACGGCGATTTCGAGATCCGCGACTATCCGGAGATCACCGTCGCCGAAACCGTGGCGGCGGGCGCGCGGCGCGAAGCCACCAATGCCGGGTTCCGGCGCCTGGCCGATTACATTTTCGCCAAGGACCGCGCCGGGGAGAAGATCGCGATGACCGCCCCCGTGCTTCAGGATCAGGACGGCGGCACGGCCTGGCGCACGCGCTTCGTGATGCCCGCCGCGCGCAGCCGCGCCACGCTTCCCACGCCCGACCGAAACGTCGCGCTGACGACGTTGCCACCACGCCGGGTCGCGGCGGTCCAGTTCTCCGGCAACGCCGACGCAATGGCGCTCGAGACGCACGAACGCGCGCTGCGCGAATGGCTGACCGGGCGCGACATCCTGCCGACCGGGCCAGTCGAATATGCGTTCTACAACTCGCCCTTTGTGCCGGGTCCGCTCAAGCGCAACGAAATCCTGCTGCCGATTGCGGGTTAGGTTGCCGCTCACCATGCGGGCCGCTATCCCCGCACCATGCTCAAGATCATCATCGGCAACAAAGCCTATAGCTCGTGGTCGCTGCGCGGCTGGCTGGCGGTGCGGCAGTCGGGGCTGCCTTATCAGGAAGTGGTCGTGCCGCTGTACGACGCCGACTGGGACCGGCGGCGCGAGGGCGACGAGTTCGCGCCGTCGTCGGGCAAGGTGCCGATCCTGTGGGACGGCGATATCGTCGTCTGGGATTCGCTGGCGATCATCGAATATCTGAACGAGAAGACCGCGTGCCAGTGCTTCTGGCCCGAGGACCTCGCCGCGCGCGCCATGGCGCGGTCGATGGCTGCGGAGATGCATTCGGGCTTCTCCGCGCTGCGGCGCAAGCACAGCATGAACGTCCGCCACGTCTATCCGCCGCGTCAGCCCGACGACGACGTGCTGCAGGAGCTCGACCGGCTCATGGAAATCTGGGCACAGGCGCGGGCCCGTTATGGCGGCGCGGGCAAGTTCCTGTTCGGCGATTTCGGCGCGGCCGACATCATGTTCGCCCCCGTCGTGACCCGGCTGGTCACCTATTCGCTGCCCGTCGCCCGCTTCGCCCCGGCCTATATGCACGCGGTGCTCACCCATCCGTTCATGCAAGACTGGCTCGCCGCCGCGCAGGAGGAGGAATGGGTGATCGAGAAGTTCGAGGGGCCGGTCCAGGCCTGAGCGCGCGCGTGATCACCGCTGGCGGGATTGTGTCGGGCGCGGGCTTGCGCGATGGCAGTGTCCCGCTCTGCCGAAAGAACCGCGATTGACCGACCTGCTCGACCTGACCCGTGCGCTGATCGACGCCGAGAGCATCACGCCCGCAACCGGCGCCGTGTTTGACGTGCTCGAGGCCGCGCTCGTCCCGCTTGGCTTTAATGTCGATCGCTTCATCGCGGGCGGCCCCCCGCACGGGCCGGTCGAGAACCTGCTCGCCGTTCGCGGGGCCGGCGGCACGCATTTCGCCTTTGCCGGGCACCTCGACGTGGTGCCGCCGGGCAAGGGCTGGACCACCGACCCGTTCCGGGCGGAGCTGCGCGGCGGATTGCTGCATGGCCGCGGTGCCGTCGACATGAAGGGGGCGATCGCCGCCTTTGTCGCCGCAGCCGCGCAGACGCCCGCCGATCTCGGCACGATGAGCCTGATCATCACCGGCGACGAGGAAGGCCCGGCGATCCACGGCACGATCGCGCTGATCGAGCGGATGAAGGCGCGCGGGCTAAGCCCCGATTACTGCCTGGTCGGCGAACCGACATCGGTCAGCCGGCTAGGCGACATGATCAAGATCGGGCGACGCGGTTCGGTCAATATCTGGATCGACGTCCCGGGCCGGCAGGGCCATGTCGCCTACCCGCACCTCGCCGACAATCCGATCCCGCGACTGGTCAGGGCGCTGGCTGAGCTCGACGCGCTCGTCCTCGACGAAGGTACCGACTGGTTCCAGCCCACCAACCTCGAGATCACCGACCTGACGGTCGGCAATCCGGCGACCAACGTCATCCCGGCAGCGGCGCAGGCGCGGCTGAGCATTCGTTTCAACGACCTGCATCGCGGCGACGCGCTGGTCGCGCGTGTGCGCGACATCGTCGAAGCGCACGCCCCCGGTGCGGAGGTACGTGCGATGGTGTCGGGCGAGGCGTTTCTGACCCCGCCGGGCGCGTGGTCCACCCTGGTCTCCGACCGGATCGCCGCACATACCGGCCATTCGCCCGAATTGTCGACGACGGGCGGGACATCGGACGCGCGTTTCCTGTCACGGCTGTGCCCGGTGGTCGAGTTCGGACTGGTCAATGCGACGATGCACAAGCTCGACGAGGCGGTCGCGATCGACGACCTGACGTTGCTCGCCGCGATCTATGCCGACATCGCGCGCGGCGCGTTCAGCTTGCCGCCCGCATCAGCTGCCGGTCACGCGCCCAGTTGAGGAAGGTCGCCTCCTCCATCGGGCGCCCGATCGCATAGCCCTGGAGCACGTCGCAGCCGATCACGCGCATGACCTCGGCCTGCGCGGCGTTCTCGATCCCCTCCGCCACAGCCTCGCACCCGAGCCCGTGGACCAGCCCGATCACCGCCTGGACGATGGTGCGCGCCTCGGTCCGTTCGGCGACCTGCTCGATCAGCGACCGGTCGATCTTGACGCGATCGACCGGCAGCATCTGCAGCCGGCCGAGATTCGAATAGCCCGTTCCGAAATCGTCGATCGCGACGGTCGCCCCATCGGCGCGAAGCTGCGCGATCGCATCGATGACGTCGTCGCTACAGCTCATTACCAGGCTTTCGGTAATCTCGAGCTCGACCAGCCGCGCCGGCGCGCCGGCCGCACGCAGCGCGTCGCGCAGCCGTCGGAAAAAGCCGGCATGATCGAGCTGGCGCGGGCTGATGTTGACGGCAAGTCGCTGCTCGACGCCCAGCTTCGCCCAGCGGGCGATCGTTTCGGCAACGCGATGGATCACCCAGTCACCGATCTCGACGATCAGGCCGGTTTCCTCGGCACGCTGGATGAAGCTGCCGGGTAGCCGGAGGCCATCGGGATGTCGCCAGCGCAACAGCGCCTCTGCGCCGATCAGCCGGCCGTCGATCGCCGACACCTGCGGCTGGAACGCCAGCGTGAACTGGTCGCGCGCGACCGCGGTGCGCAGGTCCTGTTCGAGCCGCGTCCGCGCGTCGATCTCGGTCGCCAGCTGCTCGGTGAAATGTTCGACGCAGCCGCGCCCGTTGGCCTTGGCCTGATACATCGCCGCGTCCGCCGCGCGCATCAGTTCGCTCAGCGACCGGCCGTGCCGGGGGCGGACGGCTACGCCCACCGATGCGCCGATCTCGATCGACTGCCCCCCGAGGTCGAAGCTTTCGCCCAGCGCGAACAGGATGGCGCGCCCGATCCGGTCGATCCGCCTGGGTTCACGGATGTCGGGAAAAAACATGGTGAACTCGTCACCCGCCAGCCGGCCGATCAGGACCGGTCCAGTGCCCGTGGCGGGTTCATCGGCGAACCGCGCCGCCACCGCTCGCAGGCGATTGGCGACCATGCCGAGCAGGACGTCGCCGGTGGCGTGACCCATCGTGTCGTTCACCGCCTTGAAGCGGTCGAGATCGATGAAGAAGATGGCGGCGGCCGCGTCCGCGGGCAGCTCGGCCAGCGCACGCTCGCAGCAGCGCCTGAAGTGGATGCGGTTGGGCAGGTCGGTGACGCTGTCGAACATGGCCAGGCGCTGGACGGTGTCGAGATTGCCGTGCATCTGACGAAACAGGCTCTCCATCGCGGCGGCGAGTGTGGGCACGAAACGGCTCACCTGCTCGGGCACTTCGCCTTCAAGGTCGCCGTTCGCCGCGCGGGCCAAGCGCGCAATGGCTTCGTCGATGGCAGCGGCGGTGTTGGCGACGGCGTGTTCGGCATAGGCCCAGCACATCGTCGCACACACGATTGCGGCGACGAGAGAGGCGGCGGTGCCCGATATGTCGATCCGCCCGTTGGTGGTGGCCGCGAGCGCCAGGATGAAGGCGATTCCGCCCGCGCAAAGGGCAAAGGCGACCGCCTTGCTTTTGAGCGAGAAGACTTCCATCGACCGATCCGAAACTCCGCTTGCCGAACCGCCCTCGTCCGGCACGGCGCGTCGTTTTTGCCCGGAAACCGTTAAAATTTCGGTGCCGCAACCGTCGGGCGGCGGAGCACGAGATAGAGTGCACCGGCACCGCCATGACGCGGATGCGCCTGACGCACGGCGGCGATACGATCGGCGTGGCGCGATACCGCGAGCCAGTCGTGAACGGCCGCCCGGATCGCCCCGCGGGGATAGGGTCGCGCCGCGTCGTTTCCGGGCGGGCGGCCGGTAATGAGCAACAGCACCCGGTCACCTCGCGCGATTGCGTTGGCGAGCCCGGTGTCGAGCGCGGCATGGGCGCTGGCCAGCGTATGGCCGTGCAGGTCGATGCTGGAGTCCGGCGCGAGCGTGCCGCGCCGGATGCGCTGATCCCAGCTGCGGTCGAGCCCGCCCTCCGCCAGCGACTTGGGTGCCGATGCCGGCTTGGCGAGGGGCGGCGGCGGCGGGACGCGGCCCTTGCGTGGCCGGGTTGATACCTCGGTGGGCGCCGCGGCGGCGACGACGGGTTCCACCGGAGCCTTCGCGCGTGCGGCGGCGGGAGCGAGCGGGCGCACCGTCGCCATCACCTTCGCCCAGAGCGCCTGTTCGGCCGGGCTAAGGCGCCGGCCGGTCATTGCCCCGCGCGGTCAGCCGCGCCGCCGCCGGCTTGGGCAGCAGGATGAAGGCGGTGCCGCGCGCGGACATGCCGCCCGCGATCGCCCGCGCCTCCGCCCCCGCGCCCCAGAATGTATCGAAGCGATTCGGCCCCTTGATTGCCCCGCCGGTATCCTGCGCGATCCACAGTCCGGAGGCATCGACACGGTCCATCGACAAGAAGACGGGTGCGCCCAGCGGCACGAAACGCGGATCGGCAGCGACGCTCGCCTGCGCGACGACAGGCAGGCCCAGCGCACCCAACGGCCCCGGGCCGGTGAGTTCGCGGAAGAAGACGAAGCTCTTGTTCTCGCGCATCACCGCGCGCCCTTCGGCCGGGTTGGCGCGCAGCCACGCCATCAGCCCTTGCATCGATGCCTGGTCTGGGCCGATCAGCCCGCGATCGCGCATCAGCCGGCCGATGCCGGTATATTCGCGACCGTTCTGCCCGGCATAGCCGATCCGCATCACGCCCCCGTCGGGCAGCCTCAGCCGCCCGGAACCCTGGACCTGAAGGAAGAAGAACTCGATCGGGTCCTCCGCATAGGCGATTTCGAGGCCGCGCCCGGCAAGCGCACCTTCCTCGATCTCGGTCCGGTCGAAATAAGGGACAAGGGCATTGCCGCTCACGCGCCCGCGCACCTTGCGCTCGGCCAACTCGTTCGAAAACAGCCCGAGATCCACCTCCACGATATCCTTGGGGAGCGCGTAGATCGGCGTCTGATAAGGGCCCGTGCGGGTACGCGACCCGCTGATCTCTGGTTCGTAATAGCCGGTGGCAAACGCCTTGCCGTCGCCGACCTGGACCGGGTCGAACCAGCGCCCGAAAAAGTCGCGTGCGGCGCCCGGTGCGGTGGTCCGCGCTGCGGCACAGGCCGGCGCCCAGTCGGCCGGCATCGACAGACCCGAACTGTCCGCGCGCTGCGTCAGCGTGCCGCAGCTGGTAACGAAGGCCGCGAGTGCGCGCGCCGCGCCGGCCGCCTCGATCGGGAGGCCGGTCAGCGGCGGCCCGGCGACCACGCCCGCCAACGCCGCGGTGGTGACGCCGCTCGCGACCGTTGGCGCGGCAACCGGTTTGATCGGCGTCGCCGCGACCGGCTGGCGAGCGGCAGGCGTGGAGCCTGTAACTCCGGGAGCCGGCCGCGCATCACGCGGCACGACCGCACATCCCGCCAGCATCAGCGCGATGAGCGGCCCGGCGACACCTTTCATCTGCATTCCCCCGAACCCGCCGGTCAGGCTTCGTCGGTCTCGGCCAGTTTCCAGTTGGGATCGTCGCTGCGCAGCCGCCGCGTGAAGGTCCACACGTCGTGCGTCTGAACCGCATCGCTCAGCGAACCCGCAACCACATTGCCATCGGCGTCGCGCGTGACCGCAGCGATATCGGCGTCGAACCGGACGACGACGCGTGCGACGCCGTTTTCCACCGAAGCGCCGTCGATCAACGCTTCCTCGATCGACACGACCCGGTTGTCGAGGACATGGCCGGCGGCTTCACGCTCATCGATTGCCGCCTCGAACGCCGCCTTCACGTCGCTTTCGGTCAGCCAATCGAGCGTGGCGCGATCGCCCTTCCAGAAGGCTTCGAGCACCATGCGATAGGCACCCTTGGCCCCGTCGAGGAACTGGGCGACGTCAAACGACGGATCGGCAGCGATCAGCGCGCGAACGCCCCGTTCGGCCCCGTCGGAAAAAACGCGCGCGCCTGCATCGCGCGGCTCGACCGGCGTTTCGACCTGACGCGGCAGGCTGCTGGGCGGGAAACGCTCTTCCGCAGGTTTGGGCAGCGGCTGTTCATGCCCGGTGCGCTTGCCCAGGACCGAATACAGGCGCAGCGCCAGAAAGGCCGCCACCATCGCGAGCAAAACTACAACCAGCATCATCGCTCCACCATTCACGCTCCCCAACATAGGCGCAAGGGCCCCGGAGTTCAAATGCCCCGCGGGCGAGGTGCGACGGGCGTTGAACTGCCCCCCTGCCCCTGCTACGCGCCGCGATCATTCGACCGCGCATCCGTGCGCCACCCCACCACAGATGGATTTCCCGATGGACGAGCAAGACACCCCGCAGATGCCGAACGCCGGCGGCTTGGACGGAGAGGACCAGGCACCGGTCGCCAGCGTCATTTCGCAATATGTGAAGGACCTGTCGTTCGAAAATCCCAACGCCCCGGCGATCTACCAGCGCCAGGGCCAGCCCAAGATGGATGTCCAGTTCAACATCGGCGCGGGCCAGGTCGGCGAGGACGTGCACGAGGTCGTCCTGAAGATCGAGGCGCGTGGCGAGATCGACGGCCAGGTGCTGTATCTCGTCGATCTCAGCTATGCCGGACTGTTCCTGCTGCGCAACATCCCCGCCGAGCATCTCCAGCCGTTCCTGCTCGGCGAAGCGCCGCGCATCCTGTTCCCCTTCGCGCGCCGCGTGCTGGCCGATTCGGTGCGCGACGGCGGCTTCCCGCCGCTGATGCTGGAACCGATCGACTTCGGCGCGCTGTTCATGCAGCAGGCGATGGCGCGCCAGGTCGAGGCGGGCGAAGGCGATTTCGGCGGGCCCGCCGGCAACGCCTGACGACCGGCCCGGGCGCAGGACGATGAAGCTCGCGCGCGCGCTCGGATCGGTCGGCGGGCTGACCCTGGTCAGCCGATTCCTGGCGCTCGGCCGCGATTCGCTACAGGCGACCTTTGTCGGCGCGGGCTTTGCGTCCGACGCGTTTCTGGTCGCGTTCCGCCTGCCCAACATGTTCCGCGCGCTGTTTGCCGAAGGCGCATTCTCGGCCGCGTTCATCCCGCTGTTCAACCGCAAGGTGGCCGAGGGCGGCGACCGCGCCGCCGGCATCGCCTTTGCCGAACAGGCGCTGGCGGTGCTGCTGCCGATCCTGATCGTCTTCACCGGCATCATGATCGCGCTCGCCTGGCCGATCACCTTCGCTTTGTCGGGCGGGTTCAACGATCCGACGCCCGAACAGTTCGCCTATGCGGTCACGCTGTCGCGGATCACCCTGCCCTATCTGATGCTGATCTCGCTCGTGTCGCTGCTCGGGGGCATCCTCAACTCGCTCGACCGCTTCTGGGTCAACGCGGCCGCGCCGATCCTGCTCAACATCGCGATGATCGTCGCGCTGGTCGGTTTTCGCGGCGGTGATCCCTATGCGACCGCCCGGGCACAGGCCTGGGCGGTGACCGCGGGCGGCGCGCTTCAGCTCGGGTGGCTCATCCTCGCCTGCCGCGCGGCGGGGGTGAAGCTGCGCATCCGTCGCCCGCGCCTGACCCCGGAAATGCGCGAGCTGCTGCGCCTCATCATTCCTGCCGCCGCCGGCGCGGGCGCGGTCCAGGTCAATCTGCTGATCTCGACCGCGCTGGCCGGGCGACTGCTCGAAGCGGGGTCGATCTCGTACATCTACTATGCCGACCGGCTGAACCAGCTGCCGCTCGGGCTGATCGGCATCGGGCTCGGCACCATCCTGTTGCCGACGCTGTCGCGCCAGCTCGCCGCAAAGGAGGACGAGGTGGCGATGACGACGCAGAACCGGGGAATCGAGCTGGCGCTGCTGCTTACGCTCCCCGCCACCGTCGCCTTCATCGTCGCGGCCGAGCCGATCGTCGCCGGGCTGTTCCAGCATGGCGCGTTCACCGCGGCCGACACCCGCGCGACAGGGCTGGCGCTCGCGGTCTTCTCGCTGGGCCTGCCCGCCTATGTGCTGATCAAGGTGCTGACGCCGGGCTATTACGCCCGGTCCGACACGCGCACACCGGTCCGCTATGCAACCTGGTCGATCGGCGTGAACATCGCGGGCAACCTCATCCTCATCCCCCTGATCGGCCATGTCGGTCCGCCGCTGGCCACCGCGCTGGCCGCACTCGTCAACGTGGCGATGCTTTACCGCACGCTGGTGCGGCGCGGCCATTTCGTCGCCGACGCGCAGCTGCGCCGCCGTTTGCCGCGCCTCGCGCTCGCCGCGCTGATGATGGGCGGCGCGCTCTATGCCCTCGACCATCTCGCCACGCCCTACATCGCCGGCAGCCTGTGGGTGCGGATCGCGGCACTGGCGGCGCTGGTCGCGGGCGGCATCGCGGTCTATGCCGCGGCGTGCTTTGCGACCGGCGCGTTCGCGGTCGCCGATCTTCGTCAACTCGCGCGCCGCCGTCGCGCCTGAACCGCAGGGAACTTCAGAACATGCGCGTCCTGTCCGGCATCCAGCCCACCGGCAACCTCCACCTCGGCAATTATCTGGGCGCCATCCGGCAATGGGTGGCGATGCAGGACGCGATGGGTGCGGACGATCAGTGCCTGTTCTTCCTCGCCGACCTGCACGCGCTGACCGTCGCGATCGACCCGGCGGACCTGGCCGCGAGCACGATCGAAATGGCCGCCACGCTGCTGGCCGCCGGCATCGACCCCGCGCGCGCCATCCTCTTCAACCAGTCACGCGTCTCCGCTCATGCCGAACTGTGCTGGATCCTGCAGGGCACCGCGCGGATGGGCTGGCTCAACCGCATGACCCAGTGGAAGGACAAGGCCGGGAAGAACCGCGAGGGCGCGAGCGTCGGGCTGTTCACCTATCCGGTGCTGCAGGCCGCCGATGTCCTCGCTTATCAGGCCACGCACGTGCCGGTGGGCGAGGACCAGAAGCAGCATCTGGAGCTGGCGCGCGACATCGCGACCAAGTTCAACACCGATTTCGCGGTCGAGCTGTTCCCGCTGCCCGAGCCGCTGGTGTCGGCCGAAGCGCCGCGCATCATGTCGCTGCGCGACGGCACGGCAAAGATGTCGAAGTCCGACCCGTCGGACATGAGCCGGATCAACCTGATCGACGACGACGACCTGATCGTCCAGAAAATCCGCAAGGCGAAAACCGACCCCGAGCCGCTGCCTGCGACGATGGCGGAGCTGGAGGCACGTGCCGAGGCGCGCAACCTGGTGACGATCTATGCCGCCCTTTCGGGTGAGGCACCGGCGGAGGTGCTGGCGCGCTTTGCCGGGCAGGGCTTTGGCGCGTTCAAGCCCGCGCTCGCGGAACTGGCGGTCGCGACGCTGGGACCGATCCGCGACCGGCTGACGCGGTTGCTCGACGACCGGGCGGAGGTTGGGCGGCAGCTTGCCGAGGGTGCGGCCCGCGCGCAGGCGATTGCAGCCCCGACGCTGCGCGCGGCCAAGCAGGCGGTCGGGCTTCAGATCGGCTGATCGCGCGACGACGCACGTCGCACCAATGCGGCACGGCAAAACTGTCCCTGAATCGGACGTTAACCATAGTCGCGTGCCGTGCAGCGCACGATCTTGCCAATTCGAGACAGTAAACGTGGTTAAGCCGCTTGAACTGAGGTCGGGCTTCTGTGCTGCTGTCAGTCGGAAACGGTGTTCGCATCACCTGCTTTCGCCAGGCGCACGCAACGATGGAAGAGTGACCTATGTCGGTGAAGATGGCTTTGACGAAACTCTGCGCCTGTGCGGCGGGCGGTGCCCTGATCGGCGGCGGCGCGGTCCATGTCGCCGAGTCCGCGCAGGGTGCCCGCATCTTCTCGTCCAAGGTCGCGGAGCGGCGGATCACCAAGCGCGCGATCACCAAGCGCCCGGTGCGCCCGGCGGTGCGCTACGCCAAGCGCAAGCCCGTGCCCCAGCCGCGACCCGCACCCGCACCGACCACCGTCGTCGTCACCACCCAGGGAACGCCGGTGCCGTTGCCGCGTGATTCGGCGCCGCTGATCACCGGCGGCGGCGGTATCGCCCCCGCGGTATTCGCGGGCGGCGGCGGCTTTGGCGGCGGCGGATTTTTCGCGGGCGGGTTCTTCGGTGGCGGCGGATCGGGCGGCGGCAGCGTCGTCGTGTCGTCCACCGGATCGACCAGCACCAGCAGCGGATCGACCTCCACCTCGACCGGCGGATCGGGCGGCTCTTCGACCTCGACATCGTCGGGTGGATCGGGCGGGTCCTCGACCTCGACCGGCGGCTCCTCCACCTCGACCGGCGGTTCGTCAACGTCGACCGGCGGGTCCTCGACCTCGACCGGGGGATCCTCGACGTCCACGTCGACGGGCGGTTCGTCGACATCGAGCGGCGAGGTGTCGAGCACCTCGTCGACGGGCGGATCCTCCACCTCGACCTCCAGCGGCGAAGTATCGTCGACGTCGAGCTCAAGCGGCGACGTGTCGTCATCCACCTCGACATCGTCGGCCAGCAGCGCCAGCTCGGCGAGCAGCGCGAGCTCGAGCTCGGCCAGCTCCAGCGGTGACATGACCTCCTCTGCGTCCGGCTCGACGGGTTCGACCGGCTCGACCTCCAGCTCGGCGTCCGGCTCCACCTCCAGCGCGAGCTCCGCGTCGAGCTCGGGTTCAAGCTCGACATCGGGGTCGACCTCGACTTCCGGTTCGACCTCAAGCTCGACCTCGGCATCGAGCTCTGGCTCCACCTCGACGAGCGGCAGCACCTCGACCAGCTCGACCTCGTCGGGCGTGCCGCCGACGCCCGTGCCCGCGCCGCCGATGCTGCTGCTGTTCGGTGCAGCCGCGGGCGGACTGGCGCTGCGCCGCCGCCTGGGCCGCATGCTCGGCTGAGGATGGAAAGCCCCTAGGCGGCAATAAGCAGGCGCTCGATCTCGGGGATCGGGTGATCGGTCAGGTCCTTGGCAAGCTCGCCCGCCAATCGCGCCTCGACCTCCTTGTGATAATGCTTGCGCATCTCGCCCAGCGTGCGCGGCGGGGCGACGATGATCAGTTGTTCATACTGGTTGGCGAGCGCCCCCATCCGCAGCGTCTCGGCGGCTTCGGCAGCGAAGCGGTCTTCTGCCTGCTGATGAAAATCGGTCTCCTCCATCGAACTGCGTGGCCCATCCGCGCCCGACTGGCTGCCGCCAGGTCCGCCACCGCCCAGCGATGAAAAGGTGCGCCCGGGCGCGTCGGTCTTCTGTTCGCTGTCCTTCGGGTTGGGCTGCACCTGCTTGTCCTCGACCACGAGATTGGGGTGAACCGCATCCCCTTCGTTGCGCAGCCACAGCATCTTGCGACCATCCGCCACCAGCACCAGCGCGTCATGAGCGATCTGCATCCTTTATCCTCCTTGCCTGTTCATTCGCCCTCGACCAACGTCCGGGGACCGCGACGGGTTGCGCCTTGCGTCGCTTCGTCGCGGTCGCCATAGCCTGCCGCCATGCACGACATCCGCCTGATCCGCGACGATCCCGACCGTTTCGACCAGATGCTCGCCCGGCGGGGACTGCCGCCGGTGGCTCAGGATTTGCGCAAGCTCGACGAGCGGCGTCGGGCGCTGATCGCCGAGGCCCAGGTGGCGCAGGCACGGCGCAACGAAGCGTCAAAGCTGATCGGCGCGGCGATGGCCAAGGGCGATCAGGCGACGGCGGAGGCGCTGAAGGCCGAAGTCGCCGCGCTCAAGGACCGGCTGCCCGCGATCGAGGCGGAGGAGAAGGACGTCGCGGCGCAGTTGAAGGCCGCGCTTGACGTCATCCCCAACCTGCCCGCTGACGACGTGCCCGATGGCACGGACGAGGAGGGCAATGTCGAGGTGTCACGCTGGGGAACCCCGCGCAGCTTCGACTTCACGCCCAAGGAGCATGCCGATCTCGCCCCCCCACTCGGCATGGATTTCGAGACCGGCGCGCGGCTGTCGGGTGCGCGCTTCACCTTCCTGCGCGGCGACATGGCCCGCCTCCACCGCGCGCTCGGCCAGTTCATGCTCGACGTCCAGACCCGCGAGCATGGCTATCAGGAATGCAACCCGCCGGTGCTCGTCAAGGACGAGGCGATGTACGGCACTGACAAGCTGCCGAAGTTTGCGGAGGATAGCTTCTTTGCCGCTGATATGAGCACCCGCTCGAACCTGTTTTGGAATGCGATGCCGCCAGACTTTGAAAAAAGAATGGCCGCAACGCTCGAGGGTGAGTTCAGACCGAACCTTGAGGAAATGCTGGAGCGCGCCGACACAGCCGAGCAGTTCTGGCTCATCCCCACTTCGGAAGTCTCCCTCACCGCCAGCGTCATAGGCGAGCTGCTCGACGAAAGCGCCCTCCCGCTGCGCCTCACCGCCCTCACCTTGTGCTTCCGCTCGGAAGCAGGCGCGGCGGGGCGCGACACGCGCGGGTTCATCCGCCAGCACCAGTTCGAAAAGTGCGAGCTGGTCAGCATCGTCCGCCCCGAGGACTCGGAGTCCGAGCATCAGCGCATGACCCGCGCGGCGGAGACGATCCTGGAGCGGCTGAACCTGCCCTATCGCAAGCTGCTGCTGTGCACCGGCGACATGGGTTTCGGCGCGCGCAAGACCTATGACCTGGAGGTCTGGCTGTCCGGCCAGGGCGCGTGGCGCGAGATCAGCTCGTGCTCCAACACCGGCGACTTTCAGGCGCGCCGCATGAACACCCGCTATCGCGTCGCGGGCGAGCAGAAGAAGACCGAGTTCGTCCATACGCTCAACGGCTCCGGCCTCGCGGTCGGCCGCACGCTCGTCGCGGTGATCGAAAATTATCAGAATGCCGACGGCAGCGTCACCGTGCCTGACGCGTTGCTGCCCTATATGGGCGGCATCACCCGCCTGGAGCCGACCCCCTGATGCGCATCCTGGTCACCAACGACGACGGCTATCACGCCCCCGGCATCACGGTGCTCGAGGAAATCGCGCGCAAATTCTCCGACGATGTCTGGGTGGTCGCCCCGGCGGAGGAGCAATCGGGCGCGGGCCATTCGCTCACCCTCACCCGCCCGCTGCGCGTGCGCCGCTTCGGCGACCAGCGTTACGCGGTGATGGGCACGCCGACCGACGCGGTGATGATGGCGCTGGCGCGGATCATGAAGGATTGCCCGCCCGACCTGATCCTGTCCGGGGTCAATCGCGGCGCCAACCTGGCCGAGGACGTGACCTACTCCGGCACCGTCTCCGCCGCGATGGAGGGCGCGCTGGCCGGTGTCCGCTCGATCGCGCTCAGCCAGGTTTACCGGCGTGAGGGGATGGGCGACGCCGTCCCGTTCGGCGCGGCCAAGGCATGGGGCGAACAAGTGATCCGCCCGCTGATCGACATGGACTGGGCACCCCGCACGCTGGTCAACATCAACTTCCCCGCGCTCGCGCCCGAAGAGGTGAAGGGCATCCGCGTCGCCAATCAGGGCCTGCGCGACTATGGCCGGCTCCAGATCGTCAGCAACCGCGACCCGCGCGGCTACGAGTATTTCTGGTTCGGGCTGGGGCCGATGATCGAGACCCCGGCGCATTCGACCGACCTTGAGGCGATCGCCGACGGCTATGTCGCGGTGACGCCGCTGCACCTCGACCTCACCCATCACGAATCGATGGCCGCGCTCGAAGCGCGCTACCGGCAGGACTGAGCGCCGGCATGAGCCAACCGGTCGGCCGCTATCACACGCTGAAGCGCCGGTCGGGGTTGCCGTTGTGGGTATCGATCGGCTGGCGCGTGGTCGCGGTGCTCGCGCTGCTCGGGCTGGCGATCGGGGTGCACTGGTTCGACCGCGCGGGGCTGCGCGACAATTACGATGGCGAGATCAGCTTTCTCGACGTCGTCTATTTCACCATGATCTCGATCACCACGACGGGCTATGGCGACATCGCGCCGGTGACCACGCAGGCGCGCATGTTCGACGCGCTGGTCGTCACCCCGATCCGGGTGTTCGTGGTCCTCCTGTTCATCGGCACCACTTATGATTTCGTGCTCAAGCGCAGCTGGGAGAAATGGCGTATGGCTTCGATCCAGCGCAAGCTGACCAACCACATCGTCGTCGCGGGCTTTGGCCGGACCGGATCGGAGGCGGTCGACGAGCTGATCGCGCGCGGCGAGGCGCCAGCGAGCATCGTCGTGGTCGACGGCGATCCCGAACGGCTGGCGCGCGCCGAGGCGTGCGGCTGCAACGTCATCCAAGGCGATGCGACGCGCGACGAGCTGCTGACCGACGTTCGCATCTCCGACGCGCGTACGCTGATCGTCGCGGCGGGGCGCGACGACACCTCGATCCTCATCACGCTCACCGCCCGCCACCTGGCGCCCGGCCTGTCGATCAGCGTCATCGTAAAGGCGGAGGACAACGAATTTCCGGCGCGTGCCGCGGGGGCGAATACCGTCATCAATCCCGTCAGTTTCGCCGGACTGCTGCTCGCCAGTTCGTGCAGCGGCCAGCACATCGCCGATTACATGATGGACCTCGCCTCGATCGACGGGCGGGTCCAGCTCGCCGAGCGCCGCGTGCGGGATGAGGAGGTCGGCCAGCCGCTATCGGCGATCACCACCGGCCTGGGCGTCCGCCTCTATCGCGACGGCAAGCCGTTCAGCTTCGCCGAGCCCGAGGCAAAGGCGTTGGTGAAGGGCGACGTGATCGTCGAAATCGTGCCGCGGCGGATGGCGTCGGCGTGATCGACGGCGCCCGCATCCTGCCGATCCTGCTGCTGATCGGCTCCAACATCTTCATGACCTTCGCCTGGTACGGGCACCTGAAGTTCAAGCACGCGTCGATCGTCGCGGTCATCCTGATCAGCTGGCTGATCGCGCTGCCCGAATATCTGCTGGCGGTGCCCGCCAACCGGATCGGCAGCGCGGTCTATTCCGCCGCCCAGCTGAAGGGGATGCAGGAGGTCATCACGCTGAGCATCTTCGCGATCTTCTCGGTCGCCTATCTGGGCCAGAAGATCACGGTGAACCACCTGATCGGCTTCGCGCTGATCGCGGCGGGGGCGTTCTTCCTGTTCCGGGGGTGAGCCCGGACTTTCCCGTCATCCCGGCCCCGTGCCGGGGTCCACTGTGCCGCAAAGCGCCGTTGCGCGCCATTTGGGGCCGAGCCGATGCGCGGGGCAAGCGGCGCGCGTCGAGGATGGACCTGTGCGAGTTGCGTGGTGGACCCCGGCACAAGGCCGGGGTGACGAGGAAAGAGTGTCCGGGTTTTCCGAATGTGCATTTGGTCGAGGAATGGGGTGCATTTTCTCTCGTCACCCCGGCCTTGAGCCGGGGTCCTACTGCCTGATCCGACGCAAGAAGCATCGGGACCCCGGGTCGAGCCCGGGGTGCCGCGAAGTAAGGGGCTAGATTTTGCAACGATGCCTATTCCCGGTCAGCTTCTCAGGGTGAGCGGGTTGGGGTCCGGAAGCCGCAACAGGGGTTCGCGCGGCATGAGCGACTTCCCGGCGACCTGTCGACCCGACACCTGCCCGGACGGGCGACCGGTTGCCGACCATCCCCCCCGACTCGCTTTTTCCGCCAAAGCGCCTATGTGCGCGGCCAATCATGGCAACCATTCTCCCCGAACCGCCCCGCGTGGGCATGGTGTCGCTCGGCTGTCCCAAGAACCTGGTCGACAGCGAGCGGATCCTGACCAAGCTGCGTGCGGAGGGCTATGGCCTGTCCGCCGATTATGCCGGCGCGGACGTGGTGCTGGTCAACACCTGCGGCTTTCTGGACAGTGCCAAGGAGGAAAGCCTGGAGGCGATCGGCGAGGCGCTGGCGGAGAACGGCCGCGTCATCGTCACCGGCTGCATGGGCGAGGAAGCCGAGCGCATCCGCGCGCGCTTCCCCAACGTCCTCGCCGTCACCGGCGCGCATCAATATGAGCAGGTGGTCGATGCGGTCCATGCCGCCGCACCCCACACCCCCTCGCCCTATCTCGACCTGGTGCCCGAAGCGGGTCTCAAACTGACGCCGCGCCACTACAGCTATCTGAAGATTTCGGAGGGCTGCAACCATCGCTGCAGCTTCTGCATCATCCCGTCGTTGCGCGGCGACCTCGTCAGCCGCCGCCCCGACGCCATCCTGCGCGAGGCGGAGAAGCTGGTCGAAGCCGGCACCCGCGAGCTGCTGGTCATCAGCCAGGACACCTCGGCCTATGGCGTCGATATCCGCAAGGAACCGCGGATGTGGCAGGGCCGCGAAGTCGTCCCCCACATGACCGACCTGGCGCGCGAACTCGGCCGGCTTGGCACGCCGGAGCAGCCGGTCTGGGTGCGGCTGCACTATGTTTATCCCTACCCCCATGTCGATCAGGTCATTCCGCTGATGGCCGACGGGCTGGTGCTCCCCTATCTCGACATCCCGTTCCAACATGCCGCGCCCGACGTGCTGCGCCGGATGCGGCGGCCGGCCAACGAGGCCAAGGTGCTGGAGCGGCTGCGCAATTGGCGGGCGATCTGTCCCGACATCGCGATCCGTTCGTCCTTCGTCGTCGGCTTTCCCGGCGAGACCGAGGCGGATTTCCAGTATCTGCTCGACTGGCTGGAGGAAGCGCAGCTCGACCGCGTTGGCGCGTTCCGCTTCGAACCCGTCGCGGGTGCCGCCGCCAATGCCCTGCCCGATCCGGTGCCGGAGGAGGTGAAGGAAGACCGCTACGGCAGATTGATGGCGCTGACCGCGCGTATCTCGGCGGAGAAGCTCCAGGCCAAGGTCGGCCGCACGGTCGCCGTCATTATCGACGCGGTGGATACGGAGAGCGGCGGCGCGACCGGCCGCTCGACCGCCGACGCGCCGGAGATCGATGGTGAGGTTCATCTGCGCGACGCAGGACACCTCAACGAGGGCGACATCGTGCGGGTGGAAATCGAGGATGCCGACGATCACGACTTGTTCGGTGTTCCGATCGCGACCTAGATAGCGGGATGAACCCCGAACTCACCTCCCTGATCCAGCCCGATCGCGGGCAGGACGCGCGCGACATCCACCTGATCGATCCCAAGGGCTATGACGCCTGGTTCGCCGCGCAGCCGCCGCGGCATCGCGCCGCGATCGCGGCGCAGCGGTTGACGCCGACCGGCTATGCCAATGCGATCCTGCCGGGTGACGGGCCTGAGCAATGGTCGGTGGTGAGCGTGGTCGCCAATGTCGACAATCTGTCGCCCTGGTGCCTAGCGAAGCTGGCGGAGACGCTCCCGGAGGGCCATTACCGGTTGGCGGGGCGCGATCCTGGTCCGGCGCTGCTCGGCTGGCTGCTGGGCCAATATCGCTTCGACCGCTATCGCCGCGACGACAAGGCGGCGGGACCGCGCGTGTTGCTGACCAGCGATCCGGCGCGGGTCGATGAAGCCGTCAGGATCGCGCGTGCGACGTTCAAGGTGCGCGATCTGGTCAACACCCCCGCCTCCGACCTGGGGCCGGCCGACCTGGAGGCCGAGGCGCAGGCGTTAGGCAAGGCGCATGGCGCGAGCATCACCGTGACCAAGGGGCCGGACCTGGAACGCGGCTATCCGATGATCCACACCGTCGGCCGCGCCGCCGCGCGGGGCCGCGAGCCACGGCTGATCGAGCTGGAATGGGGTAACCCCGCTCACCCCCGCATCGCGATCGTCGGCAAGGGCGTGTGCTTCGATTCGGGCGGGCTGGACATCAAGCCGTCGGCGGCGATGCGGCTGATGAAGAAGGACATGGGCGGCGCGGCGCACGCGCTCGCGCTGGCCGAACTGGTCATGGCGTCGCGGCTGCCGGTGCGGCTGCACCTGCTGATCGCGGCGGTCGAAAATTCGGTGTCGGGCGATGCCTTCCGCCCCGGGGACGTGCTGGCGACGCGCAAGGGGCTGACGGTCGAGAATACCAATACCGATGCGGAGGGGCGGCTGATCCTGGGCGACGCGCTGACCCGCGCGGTCGAGGGCGCGCCCGAGCTGATCCTTGATTTCGCCACGCTGACCGGCGCGGCGCGGGTGGCGCTGGGGCCCGACCTGCCCGCGATGTTCGCAAATGACGATGCGTTGGCCGACGCCTTGCTCGACGCGGGCAAGGCAGTGTCCGATCCCATGTGGCGGCTGCCGCTATGGGACGGCTATGACGAGATGCTGAAATCCGACATCGCCGACCTGGTCAACGCCGCCGACGGCCCGTTCGCGGGATCGATCACCGCCGCGCTGTTCCTGCGCCGCTTCGTGCCGGCGGAGATTGCGTGGGCGCATTTCGACACGTTTTCGTGGCGACCGGCGGCCAAGCCGGGCCGAGCCAAGGGTGGCGATGCGCAGGGTCTGCGCGCGAGCTGGGCGATGCTGAAGGTGCGTTACGGAGCCGAGAGGCGGCCCTGATCAACTTTTCTCGCGAGCACGCATCAAATTCGTCACCCCGGCCTCGTGCCGGGGTCCACCGTGAAGCAGGCCAAAGCGGTCGATTAATTGCTCTGTGGCTATCAGCCAGCGCGGAATCCGCGCGAGACCCGCCAGGGGGCCCGGTGGACCCCGGCACAGGGCCGGGGTGACAGCAGAAAGACCGGTTACTCGGGGGCAACGTGCGCGCCGCGTCAGCATTGAAACATTGCAACGATCGACCTGCGTTTCCGTGCTCAACCCTACCAAGCAATGGACTTTCCCTAACTCCCCCGCGCCCGCTGCGCCTGCAGCCGTTCCACCGCATCGGAGTGGCGCAGGATGCGGGACATCGGGTCGATGACGATGTGCGCTCTTGCGGGCAGTGCGATCTGGCCGCGCCCTTCGGCCATGGCCACCGTCTGCACCCGGCCGTCCACCGCCACTTCGACCGGCATCGGGAACGGCTTGCCGCCCGGTGCCTGCCAGATCAGCGTCAGGCCCGCCTCATCGCGCTGCTCGATCAGGCGCGGCAGCGCGGCTTCGCGCAGATAGACGTCGAAGAACCAGCCGAGATCGCGCCCGCTCACCTGATTGACGATGCGCTGGAACTCGCCGGTCGAGCCATAGCGCGGCTGGAAATTGCCCGGCCGGGGATCGGGCCGGCCATAGACGAGTCGCCGCGTCGCCTCAAAAAACGCCTCGTCGCCGATCAGGCCGCGCAGCGTGTGGAGCATCCACGACGCCTTGTAATAGATGTCCGAGCCCGGCCCCTTGACGCGATCATAGACCTGTTCGGCCGCCTGGGGCTTGCCCGAGACGATCGGGAACTGGCTGGCGATCTGTTCGCGCTGCGTCAGCATCATCGCCACATAGCGCCCGTCGCCCTCGCGCCAGCGGCCGTAAAGCGGCTGCATATAGCTCGCAAACCCCTCATGGAGCCAGAAGTCGTCCCAATTGGCGGCGGTCAGCTGGTTGGCGAACCACTCATGTGCGAATTCATGGTGGAACAGCCAGTCGAAGCCCTCGGCGGCCTTGCGATAATTGTTGCCATAGGCGTTGATCGTCTGATGCTCCATGCCAAGGTGCGGCGTCTCGACCACGCCGACCTTTTCGTCGGCGAAGGGATAGGGCCCGATCACAGCCTCGAAGAAATCGAGCGTCGGCGCGAATTCGGCGAACAGCTCGCGCGCCTGCACCTCACGGCCGGGCAGATGCCAGAACGACATTGGCACGGCATTGCCGAACCGGCTCTGATAGTCGCCGGCGATCTGCACATAGGGGCCGATATTGAGCGCGATCCCGTAGTTCGTCGGATGCGCGGCGCGCCAGTGCCATGTCGAACGCCCGTCGGGCAGGCGGTCGACCCCCAGCAGCCGACCGTTGGACGGCGCGGCCAGCTCCGCCGGTACGGTCAGGTGCAACGTGACCGCCCGGGCCTCCTGATCGGGCTGGTCGATGCACGGCCAGAACAGATCGCACCCCTCGCCCTGCACCGCGGTCGCGATCCACGGCTTGCCGTCGGCGGTGTGCGACCAGACGAAGCCGCCGTCCCACGGCGCGCGCTTGGCGACATGCGGCACGCCGCCATAATCGATGCGCGCGACGATTTCCGCGCCCGCCGGCTGCATCGCCGGGAGCTGGATGCGCAGCCGCCCGTCCGGATTGGACCATCGGCCCGCAGCCAGCGCGACGTCGCCGATCCGCACGCCGCGCACCGGCAGGTTGCGATCGAGATCGAGCACGAGCACCTGAACAGGGGCCCGCGCCGTGAAGCGCAACGTCGCGACTGCGGCGATCGCCTGGCGCTCCGGCAGCACCTCGATCGCAAGGTCGGCCGTGTCGAAACGGAGCTTTGCCTGATCGGGATCGGTTGGACCGCCAGAGAGGGCCGTCTGCGGGGTGAGCTCGCCATCCTTGCCCGGCGCGGCCGCGGTCAGGAGCATGGCGATCGCCGCCGCGAAATGGCGACCGGCAACGGCGAAACGACCTGCCATTTGACCCTCCATCGGTGTGGATGATTGATGCGCGGGACAGGCTGTCCCATATAAAGCGATCAGACGCCCGCGTTCGGCGTTCCGGAGTTCATATGAAGAAATCTTACCCCGTCCTTCCGCTGCGCGACATCGTCGTGTTTCCGCACATGATTGTGCCGCTGTTCGTGGGTCGCGACAAGTCGGTCGCCGCGCTGGAAGCGGCCATGGCGGACGACAAGGAGATCTTTCTCGTCGCGCAGCTCGACCCGGCCGAAGATGATCCGGGTCGCGACGACCTGTACGACACCGGCGTTTCGGCCGAGGTGCTCCAGCTGCTGAAGCTGCCCGACGGCACGGTACGCGTGCTGGTTGCCGGGCGCGAACGCGGCACGCTCGACCAGGTCCGCGGCGAGGGTGATTTCCTGGTCGCCGATGTCAGCCCCGTCGCCGATGTCGAGGCGGACGGTGCCGAGGTCCAGGCGCTGATGCGATCGGTCGTCGACCAGTTCGAGAATTATGCCAAGCTCAACCGCAAGCTGCCGTCGGAAACCGCGGTTCAGGTGGCCGAGCTCGACGATGCGTCGCGGCTCGCCGATGCGGTGGCCGCCAATATCGCGGTCAAGGTCGCCGACAAGCAGGCGCTGCTGGTCGAGCGCGATCCGCGCAAGCGGCTGGAAATGGTGTTCGCCTTCATGGAGGGCGAGTTGGGCGTGCTGCAGGTGGAGAAGAAGATCCGCAGCCGTGTGAAGCGGCAGATGGAGAAGACGCAGCGCGAATATTATCTGAACGAGCAGCTGAAGGCGATCCAGCGCGAGCTCGGCAACGAGGGCGACGAGGGTGACGGCGACGAGATCGCCGAGCTGACGCAGAAGATCGCGACGCTCAAGCTGAGCAAGGAAGCGCGGACCAAGGCGCAGGCCGAGCTGAAGAAGCTGAAGACGATGGCACCGATGAGCGCCGAGGCGACCGTGGTGCGCAACTATCTCGACGTGCTGCTTGGCCTGCCCTGGGGCAAGAAGTCGAAGCTCAAGCGCGACATCGCCGCCGCCCAGGCGATCCTGGACGAGGACCATTACGCGCTGGAAAAGGTCAAGGACCGGATCGTCGAATATCTCGCCGTTCAGGCGCGCACCAACAAGCTGAAGGGCCCGATCCTGTGCCTGGTCGGCCCGCCGGGCGTCGGCAAGACCTCGCTCGGCAAGTCGATCGCCAAGGCGACCGGGCGCGAGTTCATCCGCCAGTCGCTGGGCGGCGTGCGCGACGAGGCCGAGATCCGCGGCCACCGACGCACCTATATCGGCTCGCTGCCGGGCAAGATCGTCACCAACCTGCGCAAGGCGGGGACGAGCAACCCCCTATTCCTGCTCGACGAGATCGACAAGCTCGGCCAGGATTTCCGCGGCGATCCCGCGTCCGCGCTGCTCGAGGTGCTCGATCCCGAACAGAACAACAAGTTCAACGACCATTATCTCGAGATCGACGTCGACCTCTCCGACATCATGTTCGTGACAACGGCGAACACGTTGAACCTGCCCCAGCCGCTGCTCGACCGGATGGAGATCATCCGGCTCGAAGGCTATACCGAGGACGAGAAGGTCGAGATCGCCGAGCGGCACCTGATCGCCAAGCAGATCGAGGCGCATGGCCTGAAGGACGGCGAATTCGTCCTGACCCATGAAGGGCTGCGCGACCTGATCCGCTATTATACCCGCGAAGCCGGGGTCCGCACGCTGGAACGCGAGATCGCGAAGCTGGCGCGCAAGGCGCTGCGCCGCATCCTGGAGGGCAAGGCGGCACACGTGACGATCACGCCCGAAAATCTCCACGAGTTTGCCGGCGTGCGCAAATACCGCTTTGGGATCGGCGAGGAAGAGCATCAGATCGGCGCGGTGACGGGGCTTGCCTGGACCGAGGTCGGCGGCGAACTGCTGACCATCGAAAGCGTGACCGTGCCCGGCAAGGGCGCGATCAAGACGACCGGCAAGCTGGGCGACGTTATGAAGGAAAGCGTCGAGGCGGCGTTCAGCTTCGTGCGCGCCCGTTCGCCTTCCTATGGCATCAAGCCGAGCGTGTTCGCGCGCAAGGACATCCACGTCCACCTGCCCGAGGGCGCAGTGCCCAAGGACGGGCCGTCAGCGGGCATCGGCCTGGTCACGTCGATCGTGTCGACGCTGACCGGCGTGGCGGTGCGGCGCGACGTGGCGATGACCGGCGAGGTGACGCTGCGCGGCCGCGTGCTGCCAATCGGGGGGCTGAAGGAGAAGCTGCTCGCGGCGCTGCGCGGCGGGATCACCACCGTGCTGATCCCGCAGGAAAACGAGAAGGACCTGGCCGAGATTCCCGCGAATATCCGCGAGGGACTCGAGATCGTTCCGGTCGCGCATGTCGACGAGGTGCTGCGCCTGGCGCTGGTCGAACCGCTCGCCCCGATCGACTGGAGCGATGCGGACGATCTGGCGGCGCAGCCGATCTTGCCGGTAACCGGTCAGAACGAGCCCATTCATCACTAAAAGCCCATGAGATCCGGTCGTTTGGCCGGAAAATCGACGCTTTTGCTTTGACAGCGCGATTTTCCACCGTCTTACTGAGACTCCGGCGCGAGCCGCCGCGTGAGTCTTTACAACGACAACCGGGTAAACAGGGGTTCTACAGCGATGAACAAGCAGGAGCTGATTGGGCAGGTCGCCGATCATTCGGGTCTGGCCAAGGGGGATGCAAGCAAGGCCGTCGAAGCCGTGTTCGATGCGATCACCGGCGCGCTCAAAAAGGGCGACGACGTGCGACTGGTCGGGTTCGGCACCTTTTCGGTCAGCAAGCGCAAGGCATCGACCGGGCGCAACCCCCGCACCGGCGAGGAAATGACGATCAAGGCGTCCAACCAGCCGAAGTTCAAGGCGGGCAAGGGACTGAAGGATTCGGTCAACTAATTCTCGCTGCGGCGGGGCTGGACAGCTGGGCGGCGCTTGATTACACGCGCGGCTCCGTCGGGAGGCCTTGGCCGCGCGATCGGGCGCGTAGCTCAGTGGTAGAGCACTGTGTTCACACCGCAGGGGTCGCTGGTTCAATCCCAGCCGCGCCCACCACCCGAAAGGCCCGCCGGCTCGCATGAGCGGCGGGCTTTTTCATTTCCAGGCACGGTCGTCCCGACACCACAGGGCGTGCGCGGTCCCGATCGACCCAAAACGCGACATCCAGCCTGAGAACCCCGCACGATTTCGCCGAACCGTCATGCGGGCGAAACACTTGTCACCGTTTTGAAACGTTTAAGTCTTCGTTCTGACCACAAAATCCCATCTCCCGGTCACAGGGCGCGCCTAGCGCGGGGCCAGAGGGCGACAGGGGGAACTCCGAGTCGATCACGGCGAACAACGCCTACCCTCAGGAATTCGAAACGATCGGAACGGAGATTTTCATGGCCGACTACAAGCGTCTCAGCCTCATCCTGCTCACCGGCGTGGCTGGCGCCGCGCTTTCCGCCTGCGACGGCGCGACCAGCGTCGCCTCGCCCGGCGAAGGCACGATCGTCGTCCCGGCGCCGGCACCCGCGCCCACGCCGTCGCCGACCCCCTCGCCCACCC
>NZ_LSKG01000046.1:0-29852 GCF_001557005.1 Sphingomonas sp. CCH15-F11
GCCCAGCCGCACTGCCGCCCCCGGTCGCGTCGGCAGCGCCCGCCGCCCCGGCCGCCCCAACTGCGCCGGCGTCCACGTCCGGTCCCGACTGGGCCGCATTTTACGAAGGCGCCGGGATCGGCCCCGACGAGCTGCAATTGTCGCCGGACGCGATGCGGCGGCTGGGGGTGATGTACCGCCAGGTGGTGCTCGGCCTGTCCGACATCATCCAGGACCGCGCCGCATTCAAGGACGAGTTCCGCGTCGAGCGCACTCAGCTGAGCATCGGGCGCAACAATCCGCTCAAGCACCTTGCCCCGCTCGACGCCGCGCGCATCCTGCTCGGCGATCCGCTGCCCGGCTTCATGCCCGCCGACGAAGCCGTGCGTACCGCGTTCGAGGATATCAAGAAGCACCAGCTTGCCATGCTGGCGGGCGTCCAGCACGCGTTGAGCGCGGTGTTCGACCGGCTGTCGCCGCCCGAGATCGAGAAGCTGATCGCCCAGGCCGCGGGCCAGAAAAAAGGACTGCCGTTCCGGCGTGGCATCGACCCGTGGACGGTGTATCAAACGATCTTCGAAGCGTTGCGGCGCGATGCGGTATCGAACGCGAACGGGGTGATGAGCGTCGCCTTTCGCGAGGGCTATGAAAAGTTCCTGAAGTCGGGACAATGACGCCACCGGGGGGAGTGATGGCCGAGTGACCTGGGAGAACAAGCCGATCTGGTCGGAGGGCATGTTCCTGCGGCCGCAGCATTTCCAGCAGTTCGAGCGTTTTACCGGCGCGCAGCTGGAAGCGCGCGTGTCGCCGCTGGTCGCGCACGGCTATGGCGTATCGGCGCTTCAGATCGACGCGGGACAGCTCAAGACCGGCAAGCTGGTGCTCAACCGTTGCGCCGGCGTGTTCGACGACGGCACCCCCTTTCGCGTGCCCGAGGAAGCCGCCGCCCCGCTGCCGCTGGAGGTGATGCGCGACCTGCGCGACGCGACGATCCATCTGTGCGTGCCGCAATCGCGGGCGGGCACCGCCGATGTCGCGCTCGATCCATCGGCACAGGCGGAGACCCGCTTTGCCGCGGTCGAGTTCGAGGCGGCCGATTCGGTCTATGGCGCGGCATCGCGGGTGCCGATGAATGTCGGCCGGCTGCAGCTTTCGCTGCGCAGCGAGGCAGAGGGGCTGGACGGCTATACCACCCTGCCGATCGCGCGCGTCATCGAACGCCGCGCCGACGACAGCGTCTCGCTCGACCCCGGTTTCATCCCCTGCGGCGTCAACGCGATGGCGAGTGCGACGCTGGCCGGCTTCATGTCGGAACTGGAAGGGATGCTGCACCAGCGCGCCGAGGCGATTGCCGGGCGACTCGGCACGCCAGGGGCGAAGGGCGTCGCCGACATCAGCGATTTCCTGATGCTGATGGCGGTCAACCGCGCGGAAGCCGCGATCAAGCATCTCGCCGCGCTGCCGGTGCTGCATCCGGCCGATCTCTACGGCCATTTGTGCGTGCTCGCGGCCGAACTTGCCACCTTCACGACCGCGGGCAACCGCCCGACCTTCATGCCGCTCTATGCGCATCGCGACCAGCGGGCGTGCTTCGACGCGGTGATGAACGACCTTCGCCGCTCGCTGAGCGCGGTGTTCGAGCAGAGCGCCGTCGCCATCCCGCTCGAGCCGCGCGCCTATGGCATTTCGGTCGGCCAGATCAGCGACCGGTCGCTGTTCACCAGCGCGTCCTTCGTGCTGGCGGCACGCGCGGCGGTCGATACCGAGCAGCTGCGCGTCAACCTGCCCCGCCGCGCCAAGATCGGCTCGGTCGAACATATCCGCGACCTGGTGATGCGCCAGCTGCCGGGCGCGGACATCTATCCGATGCCATCCGAGCCGCGCCAGATTCCGTTCCGCGCCAACACCGTCTATTTCACGATCAACACCCGCCACGACCAGTGGCAGCCGGTGCGCACATCGAGCGCGGTCGCGCTGCACGTTGCAGGCGAGATACCGGGGCTTGAACTCGAGATGTGGGCGATCAGGGGGGCACAGCAATGAGCGGCAAGCCCGGCGATCCCGACGGTCCCGCCGACGGCGAACGCACCGTGTTCCAGCCCGGCCGCCCGGCCGGCGCGCCGGGCTTTCCGCCGCCGACTGCGCCCGTGCCGCCGCCCGCTGCTCCGCCCGCTGGCGGCTCCGGCGAGCGTACGATGATCCCTGGCACCGCGCCCGCGCCCGGCGGCTATGTGCCGCCCCAGCCGCAGCAGATCGGCCCCGGCGGACCGCCGCGCGCCGCGCCCGCCCCGACCGGATCGCCCCACGGCGGTGCGACCGCCGGCCGGCTCGATTTCGCAGCGGCCGAGCCGGACCTGTACGGTCCCGAGCCGCTGGTCGCCGCTGCTGGTCGCCTGATCCACCTCGCCAGCCGGGTGCGGTCGATGCCGGTCGGCCCCGATCTCGGATCGCTGCGCCAACTCGCCATTCGCGAGCTCGACGCCTTCAGCCCGCGCGCGCGCAATCTGGGGCTCGACCCAAAGACGGTGCAGCTCGCGCATTACATCCTGTCGGCGTTCGTCGACGATGCGGTGATGTCCACGCCCTGGGGTGCGAACAGCCCGTGGTCGCAGCACAGCCTGCTCGCCGCCTATCACAACGACACGCAGGGCGGCGATCGGCTGTTCCAGTTCGCCGAGCGGATGGAACAGGACCCCAATCGCGAACCCCGGCTGATGGAGCTGCTCTATCAATGCCTCTCGCTCGGGTTCGAAGGGCGCGCCGCGCTCGACCCGCGCGGCCAATCGCTGCTGCATCAACGCCGTTCGGGCCTGGCCACCGCCATCGCCCGGCGCGCGCAGGCGGCGACCGGCGAATTGTCGCCGCAATGGCGCGGCCAGACGGTGGCGGCGGGTAGCTATGCGCCGCGCATCCCGCTCTGGGCGATCCTGGCCGGGCTGGCGGCGGTCGGCGCGCTGCTCTTCGCCGCGCTGCTCTATCGCCTCAGCACCCAGGCCGATGCCGCGATCGCCAGCCTCAACCAGGCGGTCGGCACCGCACAGGTCGTGCCCCCGCCCCCGCCCCCGCCCGCGCCCGAGACCGCGACTCCGACCTATGACCGGATGCGCGAGATTCTGGCCCCCGACATCCAGGCCGAACGGCTCGACGTGCTGCGCGAGGGCAACGAGATCGTGATGCGCCTCAACAATCAGGGCCTGTTCGCGTCCGCACAGGCGGAACCGTCGGGCGCTTGGCAGGACACGTTCGGGCGGCTCGCCGAAGCGGCCAACCTGTCCAAAGGGCCGATCCGGATCGAGGGGCATACCGACGATCAGGCAATCCGCAGCCTCGCCTTCCCCTCCAATCAGGAATTGTCGGTTGCCCGCGCGCGTGCGGTCGGCGATGCGATCAAGGCGGCGGGGCTGGCTGATGGATCGCGCGTCACTGCCACCGGGCTGGGCGACACCCGCCCGATCGGCGACAACACGACCGATGACGGGCGGCGACAGAACCGGCGCGTCGAAATCCGCGTCGCCAACGACGTCGCGTGGCGCTGAGGGAGGGCAAGGCCATGACTGCGCTCAAATCCCTGTTCCGCAATCCCTGGTTCTGGCGCGTGCTCGGCGCGATCCTGCTCGGGCTGATCCTGTGGTTCATCGGTCCGCTGATCGCGATCGCCGATTTCCGCCCGCTCGGCTGGTGGCCGGTGACGCTGGTCGTTGCGCTGCTGCCGCTGATTGGCGTCGGCATCTACGGGTGGCTGGCGCGGCGCCGCGAGAAAAAGAAGAACGCGGCGCTGATGGAGGCGCTGGCGCCCAAGAACCCGGCCGACCATGACGAGATTTCGGCCAAGCTGGGCGAAGCGCTGGCGATGCTCAAATCCGCCAAGCTCGGCCAGCGCCAGGCCTATGCCTATCAGCTGCCCTGGTATGCGATCATCGGCCCGTCGGGCGCGGGCAAGACGACGGCGCTGCTCAATTCGGGCCTGGGCTTTCCGACCGCAGTCGCGGGCGAATATCGCGCGCTGCGCGGCCAGCCCAACACGCCCAATTGCGACTGGTGGTTCACCGACGAAGCGGTGCTGATCGACACGGCCGGGCGCTATGTCACCCAGGATCTGGATGCCAAGGCGGATGCGGAGGGGTGGCAGAGCTTTCTCAACCTGCTGAAGCAGCACCGCCCGCTCCAGCCCTTGAACGGCGTGATCGTCGCCATCCCCGCCCCCGATTTCGCCGATGCGGCGAAAATGGCGTCGCATGCCCAGAACATCCGCGCGCGCCTGAATGAACTGGGCGGGACGCTGGGCCAGGATTTGCCGGTCTATGTGATGATCACCAAGGCCGACCTGCTCGCCGGTTTCCGTGAATATTTCGCGCGCAGCACCGACGCGGAAAGCGATCAGGTGTTCGGCACGACCGCACCGGGCGACGGGGCAGACAATGACGCGGTGCTCAGGGGCTTCGACGATCTGGTCAGCAGCATCGCCGCGCGCGTCGTCGACCGGATGCAGAACGAGGCGCAGTTGCCGCTGCGTGGCCAGATCGCGATGTTCCCCGCCCAGCTCGCTTCGCTGCGCACGCCAATTGCCACGCTGCTCGCCGCACTCGGCCAGAAGTCGCGCTTCGACGCGCCGGCGCGGGTGCGCGGCATCTATCTCGCGTCGGGCACCCAGACCGGCAATCCGGTCGACCGCATCCTGCTGACGCAGGGCGTGCCCCCGATCGCGTCGGCCAACGCGGTCGGCCAGGGGCGCAGCTATTTCCTCAAGCGGTTCTTCTCCGACCTGATCATCCCCGAACAGGGGCTGGCCGGTCGCAACGAGGCGGCCGAGCGGCGCGCACGCCAGCGTTATGTGTTCGGCATCGCGGGGGGCGCGGTGGCACTCGCCGTCGCGGTCGGACTGTGGACCTGGGGCTATTTCCGCAATGTCGAGCTGATCGACGGCATCTACACGACCTCGGCCAGCTATGCCGAAGCCGCCGGCACCTCGCGCGGCGGCAGCGCGACCGTCGAGCAGGACCTGGCCGCGCTGGGCGTTCTGGGCAGGGCGACCGCGGAGATGCGCGACGCCAGCGACTTCGCGCTCGGGCTGGGCCAGGCCGGGCGGCTGTCGGGCGAGTTGAGCGGCATCTATGGCCGCGACCTGCAACGGCGGCTGACGCCGATCCTTGCCGGCCTGGCCGAAGAGCGGTTGAGCGCCGATGTCGCGCAGCCATCCGCGCTTTATGACGACCTCAAATCCTATCTGATCCTGGGCGGGCGCGGGCCGATGCAGGCCGAGCAGATCCTGTCCTGGGTCCAGCCGGCCTGGCTGGCGCGCGGCGGCGGCGGCGATCCGCAAAGCGAGGCGGGCGAGCTCGCGCGCCACACCAGCGCCCTGTTCGAGGGCGGCGCCTTCCGCCCGGTCGCGGTCGACGACAGCCGGATCGAAGCCGCGCGCGCGGTGCTGCGTGCGCAACCGGCAGCGGTGCGCGTCTATGGCCGGTTGAAGAGCAAGGCGATCGAGCAGGGCGACACGATGTGGAGCGCGCGCGACAATGCCGGCCCCAGCCCCGAAATCTTCTTTGCCCCCGGCGGCGCGTTCGCCCCCGGCGCGGGCGTACCGGCGCTGTTCACCCGCACCGGCTATGACAAGACCTTCCTGCCGATCGTCGCCAGCGGCGCGCAGTTGCTGGAGGAGGAACGCTGGGTCGTCGGGGACGCCGGCGTCGCGACGAACATGTCGCCCGCCGAGCTGGGCGCGCTTAAACGCGATCTTGAGCGCCTCTATTTCGCCGAGTTCCTCAGCCGCTGGCAGGCCTATCTGGCGGCGATGCAGCCGCGCCCGGTCACCGCGCTCGGCGACAATATCCAGCGGCTGCGCGACGGCAGCGGGCCTTTGTCGCCGATCAAGCCGCTGATGACCGCGATCGCCAAGGCGACCGACATGACCCCGCCCAAGGCGACGCCGAAAGCGCCCGGCGGGCTGATCGGCCAGGCGATGAACGCGGCCGGCATCGGCCCGTCGGCGGACGATCCGCGCACCAGCGTGGTCAACGCGTTCCTGCCGCTGCGCCTGTTTGTCGGCATTCCGGCCGGCGGCGGCGCGCCTGCGCCCAATGCGCCGATCGATGCGGCGCTGGCGACGATGGGTCAGCTTGCCGACAAGCTCAACATCGTCTCCGTCCTGCCGGGCGGCGGCGGCGGCAGCGGATCGGAACAGAGCCTCGAGGTGCGCGCGCTGGTCGCCCAGCTTGACCAGTCGGCCAATTCGATGCCCGCACCGGCCGCGATCTGGATCAAGGCTGTGGCGAGCGACGCCAATGTCGCGCTGGGCGGCGCGCGACTGGCCCAGATGGGCGCGGCGCTCAACGCCAGTTTCGGCGACCAGTGCACCGGCACGCTGACCCGCGCCTTTCCGGTTCAGCCGGCAGCGACCGCCGAGCTCGCCATCCCCGATTTTCAGCGCTTCTTCGCGCCCCAGGGCCAGTTCGCGAAGTTCGTCGGCGAACAGCTTGCCGGTTATATCGACACGACCGCGCCCGAATGGCGCGCGCTCGACAATGCCGGCGAAGTCGGACTGACCGAAGCCAATGTCCGCGCGCTCCAGGCCGCGAACAGCGTGACGCGCACCTTCTTCGCCAGCGATCCCAATGCCGCGCGCCTCGCCTATCAGATCGAGCCGGTGGCACTGGCCGGGGCGAGCGCGGTCAAGCTGACCATCGACGGCCAGACGCTCAACTTCGACGGCAAGGTGCCGGTGCCCGTCACCTTCGACTGGCCGGGGACCGGCGATGCGGCGGTCGAGTTCACCGTCGCCGACAGCGGCGCGCCCCAGGTCCGCTCCTGGCCCGGCCAATGGGCGGTGTTCCGCATGATGAAGGCCGCAGCGATCAAGCCCGGTGCCTCGCCCGTCATCGGCGAAGGCAGCCTGACCCAGGCTGGCGCGCGCTTCAACTTCCGCGTGCGCACCTTTGGCGGCACCAACCCGTTCGTCGTCGACCCCTTCGTCAAGATCGCGTGCCCCAGCCCCGCAATGGGCGCGACTGCCGCGCTCGGCTGAACCCGATCAGGCGACGAGCAGCGGCACCCGCGCGATCTGGGCGAGCGCGGTGTCGACGTCGACCTCACTGCCATAAGGCGTCCCGGCCCAGGCCGCGGCAAGCTCCGCCCGGTCGCGGCTGCCGTCGAGCAGCGCCACGAATGCACGCGGTCCCGGCGCCTCGAACGCGACGACACGATGGTCGAGGGTGAACAGCGTGGTGCCGCCCAGCGCGATCTGGGCGCGCGCGACCGGGCTGGCGCAGGGCCGCGCGCCCGGAATCATCCGCGCGGGCACGGGCGTGCTGTGCAGCGTCAACACTTCGCTGCGATAAAGCGTGACCAGCGCTTCGGCACGATCGGGCGAGTCCGCAATGCGCGCCAGCGGCACGCGCGCCGGCCACGCCGTCGCCATCGCCTCGAGCAGGTCGCACAATTGCGCGTCCGCCACCTCGAACGGATCTTCGCCCAGCCGGAAATGGGTCGCGCCGGTGCGCTGCACGCGCGATGCGCCGTGCAGCCGGGCAAACACCGACGGATCCAGCTGCCGCGCGGGCGCAGAGCCGGCGCGCACGAACAGGCTCTGGTGGAAGAAGGCGACGCTCTCGTAATCGCTGACCTGCGCGGCGCGGACGACCGCGGCATCGTCGGTCGCCCCGCCGGGCAGGACCCCGGGCAGGCCGTCGCGGACCATCGTCGATCCTGCGTCGTTCAGGAAGCGCAGGCCGTGGCCGGCGGCCGCGGCGACGACGTCGCTCAGCGACTGCGGCGCATAGCTCTCGCCCAGCTCGTCGTGGAACAGGGTGCCGAGATTCTTGCTCAGCATCGGGCGGGCGACATCGCGCATCGCCTGCAGCACCGGGCGATCGCCGTCGTGCGGGCGGGAAAAGGCGAGCAGGCAGTCGTGCGCCGCGCGCACCCGCGCGACCGGGTCGGTGATGCCTTCGACATGATGCAGCAGCATGTCGCGAACCGCCCGGCGCAGATGCCCGCCGGGCAGCGCGTTGTAGCTGATGAAGGCGACGCCCCGGTCCGACAGCACCCGCCCGATCAGCCGCATCGTCGCCGCGCGCACCGCATCGGGCACCCAGGCATAAAGGCCGTGTGCGATCACATAATCATAGGGGCCCGCCATCGTCTCGGCGCGGTCGAGCAGGTCGCCATGCTCGATGCGGACATTGGTCAGCCCAGCCGCGTCGGCCAGCCGCACGCCGCGCGCCACCGCCTCGCGCGACAGGTCGAAGCTGTCGAACTGTGCCTCGGGATAGGCAGCCGCGAGCGCGATCTGGCCGACCCCGTCGCCGCCGGCGATTTCCAGCACGCGCGCGCGGGTGATGTCGGGCGGGTCGAGCCCGTGAAGGATGGCGATCGCCGCGAGATGGTCGGGGTGCGTCGCCGGAAACAGGGTCGCGGGATAGGCGACATCGTCATAGGCGGTCGTGCCGCTCATTCCCGCCGCCCCCTGCGCGCGATTGCCGAGCCGATCAGCTGGCCTTGGCGAACTCGACCCGGCGGTTGACGGCTGCGCGCGGTGTCGTGCCCGGACGCGGGCGTTGATAGCCGAAACCGCGCGTCTCGATCCGGCCCGGATCGACGCCGAGCGAGGTCAGATAGGCCGCCACCGCCTCGGCACGGCGGCGCGACAGGTCGAGATTATAGTCCGCCGCGCCGATCGCGTCGGTATGCCCCTCGATCCGGAACTTCTGCCCGGCCAGCACCGGCGACTCGAGCGCCTTGGCAAAGGCGCGCACCTCGGCACGCGCCTGGTCGGTCAGGTCGGCCGAACCCAGCGCAAAGGTGACCATCATGTCGATGCCGCCGCTGGTCGTCGGCGGTGCGGGACGCCGCGTCGGGGTGCGCGCGCCCGCGGTCGCCACCGGGCGACGCGACGGTGCCGCAGCCGACGCCGCGGGCGGGCGCGAGGGCGCGCTGGTCGATGTGGCGCTGCTCGCCGGCTTGGCGGCGTTGGGCTTGGCCAGGCTGAACGCCTTTTCGTCGCCGATCTCGATCTGCGCGCCCGGGTCGGCGGGCGCGTCGCCGCACACGCCGCTCAGCTGACACACGATCTGGTCGGGCGTGTTGACCGATGTCTGGGCATGCGCCGACGGCGCTCCCATCCCCATTCCGACGCCCAGAACCGCATAAAGCGCCATGTTGCGCGAGAGCCTTGCCATGCCGTGTCCCCTTGCTAGCGACTCGCTAACCATCCTGTCGGCAGGATAGGTGGGGCGGGCCCGAATGACAAATGTCGATCGGTGGCGATGCCGCCCGCGCTGCCCCGGTTGCGGACGGCGGCGGGCGGGCTAGGATGCCGCATCGTCCGGCGGTCCGGACGGCATCGCCGCGGCAAGGAAGCGCATGACCCTGATCCTCACCCCCCGCCCCGCGCCCGGCAGCCAGGCTGCGGCGGTGGCGGCGACACGCTTTGCGCAGGGACCCGTGACGATCGGCCGGGCGGGCGATTGCCAGCTCGTTCTGCCTGATGCGACCAGCGTGATCTCGTCGCGCCACTGCCGGATCGATCGGACTGCGTCGGGCTGGGCTGTGCACGACACCAGCACCAACGGCACGTGGCTCAACGGCCAGCGGCTGGCGGCGCCACAACATCTGCGCGACGGCGATGTCCTGCGCATCGGCGGGTACGACATCGGCGTGAACGTGGCGGCGGGTGCAGCCGCGCCCGAGGCCGATCCCTGGCGCCGCGGCGGGACGGCGTCGCCCGCCGCTGCAGCTGCGCCCCCGCGCACCGCGGCAGAGGCCGGCAATGCCGCCGCCCTGCTCTGCACGGCCGCAGGCGTCCGCCGCGATCAGGTCGCGGCCACCGATGGCGTGGTGCTGCAGGCGGCGGGCGCGATGCTGCGCGCGGCAGTGACCGGCGTGGCGGCGATGACCGCAGCGCGCGGCCGCGCGCGCGCCGAAATCGGGCTGAGCGCCGACCCGGTTGCGGGCAACCCCCTGCAATCGGGCCAGCCGGCGGAGATGCTCCTCGCGCGGCTGCTGACCGCGCCCGGCCCGGGGGCGGAGGCGATGACCGGCGCGCTTGCCGATCTCGACGCGCATCAGCGCGCGACCCTGACCGCGATGCAACAGGCGCTGCGGGCGACGCTGGATCATTTCGCGC
Source organism: Sphingomonas sp. CCH15-F11 (assembly GCF_001557005.1). Taxonomy (NCBI): domain Bacteria; kingdom Pseudomonadati; phylum Pseudomonadota; class Alphaproteobacteria; order Sphingomonadales; family Sphingomonadaceae; genus Sphingomonas; species Sphingomonas sp. CCH15-F11. The sequence continues at coordinate 10,100 of NZ_LSKG01000046.1, forward strand.
CGGAGCCCATCCTGCGCCGCGCCGGGGGCAAGCCCGACGCCGCGTGGCGGCTCTACGCCGAAGCCTTCGCCGCCGACGACGGCTTCATCGAAACCTTCGCGCGCGAGCTGACCGCCGCCTATGCCCGACGGACGGCCGATCGCCCGGGCGGCTGAACAAAAAAAGGGGCCACCAACGGCGGCCCCAGCTGTCTTGGGAAACCAAAAGGGAGAACTTCATGCCTGCGTCCAATCAGGCGGGTCGAGCTATGCCACGACAGACCTAAACGTCGCGTTAACGACGCGAAATTCCGGCCTCAATTGCCCGTGCAGGCGCCCATGCGTCGCGCGTTGAGCTCGAGGTGAAAAGGTGCGCCGGACGCGACGCCCTGGGTCTCGATCCGCACCGATCGCGGCGTCACCAGGTCGATCGTGGTCCGGCCATAGCCGCTGCCGGGGCAGGTATAGTGAATGGTCCCGTGCGCGGTGCGATCGTCGATCACGTAGCGCGAACAGCCGCCGCGCGGATGCTGGAGCTGGATCAGCGTTTCCATGTCGCCCAGGCAGATGCTGCGCTCGCCACCGCGCGGACCAATCTCGCGCAATTGCCACTGACCGAGTTCCAGCCCGCGCAGCACGGCGAGCGTCGGCGCATCCGCGGCAGCCAGCGGAAGCGCCAGTGTCGCCGCCACCGCCCCCGCCATCATCGCCGTCAAGCGCCGCATCCGCACGTCCGCAACTCCTCCACCGCTCTATCCCGCAACCTCGCGATCCTCGCGGCACCCGCCGGCCGCGTCTATCGCGAAACGGGGTCATTTCCGTCCGCCGGCAACACGATCGTTACATCGCCAGAGGTAAATATTCAGGCGACATCGGCAAGCGACACCGGAAAGCTGCGCGCGCAAAAGGCGCAATCGACGTTGATGACGCCGTTTTCGTCCGCCATTTCCGCGCGGTCGATTTCCGAAAACTTCGCCAGCACCTGGCTGATATAGGTCGCATCGCAGCGGCAGCCGCGCGACAGCGCGGTCGCCGGAAAGACGCGTACCTCGCGCTCCTCGTTGAACAGCCGCCAGATCAGCGCCTCCAGCGGGACCGTCGCATCGGTCAGTTCCTCGCCCGACATCGTCGCGCCCAGCGTTTCGACATGCTGCCATTCGGGGTGGTCGAGCCGCGTGTGCAGCCGCTCGCGCCCCTCCTCGCCATCGGGCAGATGCTGGAGCAGCAGACCCCCGGCGACCATCCGGCCACCGGCGTCGCGCCGCGTGCCCAGGCGCACCAGGCTGGGGATCTGTTCCGACTGGAGGAAATAGCTCTGCGCGGCCTCCGCCAGCGACGCACCGTCGAGCGGCACGATGCCCTGATAGCGTTCGCGCGTCACCGACTGGTCGAAGGTCACCGCCAGATAGCCGTTGCCGAACAGCGCGAACAACGACGGCTCGTCGGGCCCCTCGCTCAGCCGGTCGGCGTCATACTGGATATAGCCGCGCACCGCGCCGTTCAGATAGTCGCAGACCAGCAGGCTGATGATGCCGCCCTGGGTCTGCGCCTGGAGCGTCAGCTGCCCCTCGCCGTCCTTCAGCGTCGATCCCAGCAGTGCGGCCAGCGTCAGCGCCTCCGCCAGCAGCGTTTCGATCGCGGGCGGATAGGCATGCGCATTCAGGATCGTGTCGAGCGTCGGGCCGAGCCGGGCGATACGCCCGCGCGCATTCCGGTCGGGAATCATGAACCCGATGGCGCGATCGAGTTCGGCAACAGCGTCAGTCATCGTGGAATCCGTTCGGGCGCAGTCTGGCGAAGTCCCCGTCCCCTCTCGCCCGTTCCAAAGAGGAAGATCAGCCCCCGGATACGCGCAGGGCAAACGGCATTCGCTGCATTGGACTTACAGATAGGAAGAAATCGGCGTGCCGCAACTCACCCGATCTGGCCGAAGCACCAGCGCAGGATCGACTTCTGCGCGTGCAGCCGGTTTTCGGCCTCCGCCCAGATGCGCGATTGCGGTCCGTCGATCACCTCCGCCACCACCTCCTCGCCGCGATGCGCGGGCAGGCAGTGCAGAAAGATCGCGTCGGGTTTCGCCAGCGCCATCAGCTCCGTTGTGACCTGATAGGGCATCATCGCCGCCAGCTTTTCTTCGGCATGATCCTGGCCCATCGAGATCCAGGTGTCGGTGACGATCACATCGGCGTCGCGCACCGCATCGGCGGCGTCGCGGCACAGCCGGGCCCGCCCGCCCGCCGCCGCCAGCACTGCGGGGTCCGGATCATAGCCCTCCGGACACGCCGCCACGACATCGAAATGCATCAGCCCACCCGCCTCGACGATCGAATGCAGCACGTTGTTGCCGTCGCCCAGCCACGCCCATTTCAGGCCGGGCAGCGCCTTGCCGCTTTCGATGACGGTCAGCAGGTCGGCGACAATCTGGCACGGATGGCTCAGGTCAGTCAGGCCGTTGATGACGGGGACGCTGGCATGATGCGCCATTTCGGCGAGCTTCACGGGATCGTCGGTGCGCGCCATGATCGCGTCACAATAGCCCGACAGCACGCGCGCGGTGTCCGCCACCGTCTCGCCCCGCCCGAGCTGCGTCGTCCCGGCCTCCAGGATCACCGCGCTGCCGCCCAGCTGGCGGATCGCCAGGTCGAACGACACGCGCGTGCGCGTCGAGCTCTTCTCGAAAACCATCGCCAGCGTGTGGCCGGCGAGCGGCGCGTCGGCATCCGGCCTGCCCTTCGGCCAGCCGCGCCGCGCCGCCTTGCGGTCGATCGCGTCGTTGAGCATCGCGGCGATCGCGTCGCCGCCGGCTGAACTCAGGTCGAGAAAATGGCGCATCAAAAATCCTCCCCCAGCTCGCTGGGGGAGGGGGACCGCGCCCAGCGCGGTGGAGGGGCCCCTCTACCCGCGACGCGCCGCCAACTCCCCTCCACCAGCTGCGCTGGTCCCCCTCCCCGAGCAAGCTCGGGGAGGATCCGTTTCAAGCCGCCTTCTGCATCGCGTAGCTGCGCGCGCCCGCGCTCAGCTTTTCGACCGCCTCGGCGATATGGCTTTCGTCGATGATCAACGGCGGCAGGATGCGCACGACATTCTCGCCCGCCGCAACCGTCAGCAGCCCATGGTGATCGCGCAGATGCGCGACGAAGTCGCGGCTGACCGCGGGTTCCTTCATGCGCAACCCGCACATCAGGCCGATGCCGCGGATTTCGTCGAACAGGTCGTCATGATTGGGAATCATCTGCGCCAGTGCCGCGCGCAGCCGGTCGCTCATCGCGGTGACATGGTCGAGGAACCCCGGCTCCAGCATCACGTCGAGGATGGCATTGCCCGCCGCCATCGCCAGCGGATTGCCGCCATAGGTCGATCCGTGGGTGCCGAACACCATCCCCTTCGCGGCCTTCTCGGTCGCGAGACACGCACCGAGCGGGAAGCCGCCGGCAATCCCCTTGGCCGACGCCAGGATGTCGGGCTCGATGCCGTAATGCTCGTACGCCCACATCTTGCCGGTGCGCCCATAGCCGCACTGGACCTCGTCGAGCACCAGCAGCAGGCCGTGTTCGTCGGCGGCCTTGCGCAGCCCCTGGATGAACTCGGGCGTCCCGGCGCTCACCCCGCCCTCGCCCTGGACGGTCTCGACCAGGAAGCCGGCGGTCTCGTCATCGATCGCGGCAAGCGCGCCGTCCAGGTCGTTGAAGCGGACATAGTCGAAACCGGGCAGCAGCGGCTCGAACCCGTCGCGCATCTTGGCCTGGTTGGTCGCCGAGATTGCGCCCATCGTGCGGCCGTGAAAGGCGTTGTGGAAGGTGATGAGCTTGTGCCGCTCAGGGTTGCCCTCGGCATAATGATAGCGGCGCGCGGTCTTGATCGCGCACTCGATCGCCTCGGCGCCCGAATTGGTGAAGAACACCGTGTCGGCAAAGCTGTTGGCGACGATCCGCGCGGCCAGCGCCTCGCCCTGCGGGCTGCCATAGAGGTTGCTGACATGCATCAGCGTCGCGGCCTGTTCCTGGATCGCCTTGGTCAGGTGCGGGTGGCCGTGCCCCAGGCAGTTGACCGCGATGCCGCTCGCGAAATCCAGATATTTCTCGCCGCGCTCGCCATAGAGATAGACGCCCTCGCCGCGCACCGGACGCACATCGCACCGCGGGTAAACGGGCATGAGCGCGGGGATCGACATGGCAAAGCTCCTGTAATGGCGGGACGAAACGGCCGGATCGGGCTCCGGGTCAAATACAAACGGGCGGCCCGGTGGCCGCCCGTCGCCATCATTTACCGGGACCGGCCGGGGCGCGTCAACACCGCGCCCGCGCGCGCCAGGGTCAGCTCTTGAGCTTCCAGCCGCGCCGCAGCAGCGCATAGCATAGGCCGACCAGCACGATGTTGAGCACCAGCAGGATCACCGCGCCGGTGACGACGTCGGTATCCGCGGTCTGCAGAAAGCCGTAACGGAAGCCCGAAATGACATAGAAGAACGGATTGAGGTGGCTGATCGCCCGGAAGGTCGGGCTGAGCGCGTCAACCGAGTAGAAGGTGCCCGACAGCAGCGACAGCGGCGCGACGACGAAATTGGTGATCGCGGCGGCATGATCGAACTTCTCCGCCCAGATCGACGTCATCACGCCCAGACAGGCGAGAAAGCCGGATCCCATCAGCCCGAAATAGAGGATCGCCAGCGGGTGGCGCGGCGTCACGTCGACCCCCCAAAGCGCCATCGCCAGCCATACCGTGCCACCGACGCAGATCGCGCGCGTCACCGCACCGCCGACCAGTCCGGCAAGCAGCTCCCCGGTCGACAGGGGCGGCATCAGATAGTCGACGATCGTGCCCTGGATCTTGCCGACCAGCAGCGAGAAGCTGGAATTGGCGAACGCGTTCTGCAGCATCGCCATGACGATCAGCCCGGGCGCGATGAATTCGGCAAAGGGCACGCCCAGCACGGTCCGCCCGCTGCCGCCCAGCGCGACGGTAAAGATCGCTAGGTAAAGCAGCGTCGTGACCGCCGGCGCCCAGATGGTTTGCAGCTGCACCTTGAAGAACCGGCGCACCTCCTTGATATAGAGCGCCTTGAGCCCGCCCCAGTTGACGTTCCGGATCGTCGGGACACCGGGGGCGGCAAGGATCGAATCGGTTAGCGGCGCTGCGGTTCGGGAGTCGGTTTGGGGCTGGTCCGTCATGCGCTTCTCGCGTAGTCGCTCCGCCTTCGCCCCGCAACCGTTCCGACGCGCCGGGACCATGAAACAGGACGACGCATGAGCTGGACCGAAGAACGCATCGAAATGCTGGCGAAGATGTGGGCGTCGGGCATGACCGCCAGCCAGATCGCCGAGGAACTGGGCGGCATCAGCCGCAACGCCGTGATCGGCAAGGCGCATCGCCTGGGCCTGAAACCGCGCCCCTCGCCGGTGAAGTCGAACGACACCGATGCCGCGAAGGCGACGGCCGCTCCCGCCGCCCCGGTCGCCGAAGCACCGGTCGAGGCCAAGGTCGCCGCCCCCGTCGCATCGCCGGCCCCCGCAGCGCCGAAGCCCGAGCCGACGCCGCCTGCTCCCCCCGCCGCCGTCGCCGCCGAACCGCCGGCGCGCGAGGATGCAGCGGCCGCCCCCGAGCCGGTCGCGCGCGCCGATACGCCGACGCTGCGCTCGGTCGGCCCTGGCGGCTTCCTGCGCCAGAACCCGGGCGAGCAGAGCGCACCGATCCAGCCCGCGCCGCCCCGCCGGCTGGTGCCCGCCAAGCCCAGCGAGGCGATCGCGGGCAAGACGACGCTGCTCGATCTCAACGACCGTATCTGCAAATGGCCGCTGGGCCACCCCGGCGAGCCCGATTTCCACTTCTGCGGGGAAAAGGTGAACCCCGGCTTCCCCTATTGCGTGGACCATTGCGGGCATGCCTATCAGGCGCAACTGCCGCGCCGCGATCGCCGCCCGCCGCCGCCGCTGCCCTATGGCGGGCCGCGCGTCCGCTGATCGGATCACGCGAATTGCGTGAATGAAACGTCCGGCCGTGCGCAATCGTGCTTGAAGGCCGGACGCCGGTGGCGAATTCGCGTCCCCGGCATGGCGTAAACTGCGCGGATGCGGCGACCGCGCGTCGCGATCGGGCGCTAAGGCCATTGCGGCTAGACCCCGGGGCATGGTTCAGCTCACCCCCAGGCTCCTGATCGACCGCCGCGGCACCGCGCTGATCGAATTTGCGCTGCTCGCGCCCATCCTGATCGCGCTGCTGATCGGCATGGCCGCCTATGGCCATTATTTCCTGATCGCGCACAGCGCCCAGCAACTTGCCAACGACGCCGCGCGCGCCAGCATCGCCGGCCTGTCCGCCGAGGAACGCGAGGACATCGCGCGGCTGAGCGTCCAGCGCGGCGCGGGGACCGTCGCCGGGATCGATCCCGCCCACATCCTCGCCAGCGTGGAGGAGGCTGGCGGCGCGATCACGGTCGAGGTTTCAGTGGACGCGCGCACCGCGCCGCTGATGAACATTCCGCTGGTGCCCATGCCCAGCCCGGTGATCCGCAAGCGCGGCATCGCGCATCCCGGCGGGGTGCTGTGATGCGCGTGCCGGTCCTGCGCGACCTGGCGCGCGATCGGCGCGGCGGTGCCGCCGTGCTGGTCGCCGGCGCGATGCCGATGCTGATTGCGGGCGCGGCGCTGGCGGTCGATATCGGCGCGGTGCAGCTCGACACCCGCAGGCTCCAGGGGATCGCGGACAGCGCCGCGCTCGCCGCCGCCCGGCACCCCGACCGCGCCGAAGCGGCGGTCGCGGCGGTGATCGCACAAGCCGGCTGGCGCGGACAGATCACGCCGCGCATCGTGCGGGGCGATTATCGCGCCGACCCCGCCGTGCCGCCCGACCAGCGTTTCAGCGCCGCTGCCACCGGCGGGGGCAACGCCTTTGCCGTGACGCTGGCCGCCACCTCACCCACTTACTTCGCCCGCGTCTTCGGCCAGGACCAGGTCGCGATCGCGCGGCGTGCGACCGCGGCGCGTCAGGACAGCGCAGCCTTCTCGATCGGGACGCGCCTCGCCGCGCTGGAGGGCGGGATCGTCAATGCGCTGCTGTCGGGGCTGCTCGGGACCAGTGTCGGGCTGTCGGTCGCCGACTATCAGGCGCTGGTCGCCGCCGATGTCGACCTGCTCACCTATCTCGACGCGGTGGCGACGCGCGCCCGCATCGACGCAGCCAGCTATGACGAGATTCTCGCGCGCGACGTCAGCGGCCCCACCGCGATCGAGGCGCTGGCCGACACCGTCGACGACGCCACGGCCAAGGCGGCGCTGCGGGCGATGGCGGCGGGTGCGCGTGGCGATGCCATCGCCCTGGACGCGCTGATCGACCTTGGCCCGGCCGGCGCACGCGATACCGGCCCGGCGGGGATGGCACGCGTCGACGCGCTGTCGATGCTGCGCGCGATCGCGGAAATGAGCAATGGCCGGCGGCAGGTCGAGGCCGACCTGCCCGCCACGGTGCCCCGGGTCGCGAGCACGCGGGTCACGCTCGCGATCGGCGAACGCCCCGCGCAATCGCCCTTTGTCGCGGTCAGCGCCGACGGCACGCCCATCCTGCGCACCGCGCAGGTCCGCATGCTGATCGCATCGCGGTTGACCGGCGCGGCACTGCCCGGACTGGGCGGCAACCTGACCGTCAACGTGCCGGTCTTCGTCGAGCTGGCAGCCGGGGAGGCGCGGCTGGCGGCGATCGACTGCGATGCGTCGGCTGGCCCCCGCGTCACGCTGGACGCACGCCCGGGGCTCGGCCGCGTCGCGATTGCCCAGCCGGACATGACGCGCTTTGCCGACTTTACCCAGCCGCTGCCGCTCGCATCCGCGCGCCTGGTCAATGTCGCCGGACTGGTGCGCGTCAACGGCACCGCGCTGGTCGACCTGGGCGCCGCGGAACCGTGGCAGGCGGCGATCTTCGCAGGCGACGAAATCGGCGATGGCACGATCAAGCGCGTGTCGAGCGGCCATGCGGTCGAGGGCGTGGCGTCCAGCCTGATCGGGACGGTCAAGATCGACGTCGAGCTGCTCGGGCTGCTGCCGGTGCCGGCGACACCGATCGTTCAGGCGCTGGGGGGCGTGCTGGCGACGGTGGCGCCGGCATTGGACGGGCTCGTCGACACGCTCACCGGGCTGATCGGCGTGCGCTACGGCCAGGCCGACCTGCAGGCCACCGGCGTGCGGTGCGGCCAGCCCTTTCTGGTCGCCTGATCTGCCGGGGCGGGGAAAGCGCCTGCGCCCCCCGCCCCGGCCGCACGATCAGAAGCGGAACGCCGCGGTCGCGCGGATGCTGTGCCAGCGGAAATTGTCGCTGCTGCGCCGCATGTCCGACCCGCCGGCATTGCCGAGCAGGAACGGGTTGGTCGCGGGTGCCGTGCCCGGATTGACGTTCACGACATAGTCGTCCTCGTTCAGGTCGGTGTAGAGATATTCGAGGCCCACCGAGAAGTTGCGGCCCAGCTTCTGCTCGATGCCGCCGCCGGCGGTGTAGCCCCAGCTGTTCGACTTGCCATTGTCCGAAAAGGCATTGGCGGTGTTGGTGCTGGTAAAGCTGTTGTCGATGCGGCCATAGGTCGGGCCGAACGTGCCGTAGAACAGCGTGGTGTTGGCCGCATAGCCCGCGCGCGCACGAATGCTGGCATTCCAGTCGAGTTCGCGCGTGAACACGTAATTGGCGGGCGTGGTGCTGAATGCCGACACGCTGTCGCGCACTTCCGACTTGCCGAATTCACCGACGAAACCGAGCACGATGTTGCCGAACTGGGTGTCGGCACCGGCGCGGACATAATATTCGATGCCGTCATCGTCGTTGGTGCAATTGCCGGGCAGCGCGGAGGTCGCGCGGCCGTTGCAGAAGCCGGGCGAGAAGGCGTTTGCGCCCGCGACGGTCGTGATCGTGTCGTTGAAATTGCCGTCGCGATTGCGGTCGAACACCACGCTTTCGCCGACATCGTTGCCCTGGATCGAATAGCCGAACGATCCGCCGACATACACGCCCTCATAGGGCTCTTCCTCGCCGCCGCTGGTATCCTGGGCATAGGCCGGGGCCATGAGCGCGAACAGCGCAGCAGTCGCGAGAAGCAAATTACGCATTTGGGTACTCCAGAGGTTGAACTCAGGCAGCAGATACGAACGGAGCCGGGGTTCGGCTGCACGGCTCGTCCGATTTGCGCCAGCGTCTGTTGCAATGCAGCAACAGGGGTTGTCAGCCGCGCCAGGCCATTGCGGGCGCACGCGCAGTCGATATAGCCGGCATATGGCCGATGATCTGTTCGCAACCTCCACCCCCGCCGGCACCAGCTATGACGCCAGCTCGATCGAGGTTCTTGAGGGGCTGGAGCCCGTTCGGCGGCGACCGGGCATGTATATCGGCGGCACCGACGAACGCGCGCTCCACCACCTCGCCGCCGAAGTGCTCGACAATGCGATGGACGAGGCCGTCGCCGGCCATGCGACACGGATCGAAGTCGCGCTCGACGCCGGCAACCGCCTGACCATCGTCGACAATGGCCGCGGCATCCCGGTCGACCCGCACCCGCGTTTTCCCGACAAGTCGGCGCTGGAGGTGATCCTGTCGACGCTCCATTCGGGCGGCAAATTCTCGGGCAAGGCCTATGCCACCTCGGGCGGGCTGCACGGCGTCGGCATCAGCGTGGTCAACGCGCTGTCGATGGATACGGTGGTCGAGGTCGCGCGCGACCGCCAGCTTTATCGCCAGCGGTTCGCGCGCGGCGTCACGCTGGGGCCGATCGAGCATCTGGGCGGCACCCCCAACCGGCGCGGCACGTCGGTCGCCTTCACCCCCGACCCCGAAATCTTTGGCGAGATGCAGTTCAAGCCGCAGCGGCTCTACCGGCTCGCGCGGTCAAAGGCCTATCTGTTCGCCGGCGTCGAAATCCGCTGGCGCTGCCACCCGTCGCTCGTCGGCGACGACACGCCTGCGGAGGCGGTGTTCCAGTTTCCCGGCGGGCTGGGCGATCACCTGCGCGAACAGGTCGGCACCCGCGAATGCGCGACCGCCGATTTCTTTACCGGCGCGCAGGACTTTCCCGACAGCCAGGGTCGCGTCGAATGGGCGGTCGCCTGGCCGCTGTGGAGCGACGGATCATACAGCTGGTATTGCAACACCATCCCCACCCCCGACGGCGGCACGCACGAGGCCGGGCTGCGCGCCGCCCTGGTCAAGGGCATCCGCGCGTTCGGCGAGCTGGTCGGCCAGAAAAAGGCGAAGGACATCACCGCCGACGACGTGATGACGGGCTCCGAACTGATGCTGAGCGTCTTCATCCGCGATCCGCAGTTCCAGAGCCAGACCAAGGATCGCCTGACGAGTCCGGAGGCCGCCGCATTGGTCGAGCGCGCGGTGCGCGACCATTTCGACCATTTCCTCGCCGACCGCATGGATCGGGGCAAGGCGCTGCTCGCCTATGTCATCGACCGCATGGACGAACGCCTGGCGCGCAAGGCGGAGCGCGAGGTCAAGCGCAAGACCGCGACCAGCGCGCGCAAGCTGCGCCTGCCCGGCAAGCTGACCGACTGTTCCGCCGACAGTCCCGAAGGGACCGAGCTGTTCATCGTCGAGGGCGACAGCGCCGGCGGCTCCGCCAAGCAGGCGCGCGACCGCAAGACCCAGGCCATCCTGCCGATCCGCGGCAAGATCCTCAACGTCGCGTCCGCCACCTCCGCCAAGATCCTGGCGAACCAGGAAATCGCCGATCTGGTCCAGGCGCTGGGCTGCGGCACGCGCAAGGACTGCGATCCCGCCAATCTGCGTTATGACCGGGTCATCATCATGACCGACGCCGATGTCGACGGCGCGCATATCGCGACGCTGCTCATGACCTTATTCTTCCAGGAAATGCCGGAGATCGTCCGCCAGGGGCACCTCTATCTCGCCCAGCCACCGCTCTATCGCCTGACCGCCGGCACCCGATCGCTTTACGCCCGCGACGACGCGCACCGCGCCGAGCTGGAAGCGACCGAGTTCAAGGGCAAGAAGGTCGACGTCGCCCGCTTCAAGGGGCTCGGCGAGATGAACCCGATCCAGTTGCGCGAAACCACGATGGACCCGAAGACCCGCGGCCTGATCCGCATCACGCTGCCCCAGGAATATGAGGCGCGCGCCGGCGTCAAGGACCTGGTCGACCGGCTGATGGGCACCAACCCCGCCCACCGCTTCGCCTTCATCCAGGAAAACGCCGCGCGCATCGACGAGGAAGAGATCGACGCCTGATGACTGGGGTTCTTGACGATCCGTGCGGCCGGCGCGATCGTTCCGTAGTCGCTACAAACAGGGGGATGTCCATGCGTCTGGTGTCGATCGGGTTGTTGTGTCTGGCCACGCCCCTGGCCCTGTCGGCCGCGCCGGACCCCATGCCTGCCGCCCCGCTATCCGCCTGGGAAACGCTGCCGACCGAGTCCTTTCCGGGCAAGCGCGACGACATCAGCTTCGTCGATGCGACGCATGGCTGGTACGGCACCGGCAAGGGCGACCTCTATCGTACCACCGATGGCGGCAAAAGCTGGACCAAGGTGGCGAGCAAGCCCGGCACCTTCATCCGCGCGCTCGGCTTTGTCGATCGCACCACCGGCTTCATCGGCAATATCGGCACCGACTATTATCCCGGCGTCACCGACACGACGCCGCTCTATCGCACCGATGACGGCGGCGCGACCTGGACGCCGGTCGATCTGGGCGGCCGCACGATCGCCGGGGTCTGCGCGATCGACGTGCTCAAGACCCAGCGCATCTATCAGGGCAAGCTGGAGCCGCGTGTCGTCATCCACGCCGCCGGCCGTGTCGGCGGGCCGACCGGCATCCTGCGCTCGACCGACGGCGGCAAGAGCTGGTCGGTCATCGACATGGCCGAACATGCCGGCATGATCCTCGACATCAAATTCTTCGACGAGCGCACCGGGCTGGTCTTCGCCTCGACCGGCACCGATCCGAAAACGACCGAGGGTCTGATCCTGCGTACGACGGACGGCGGCAAGAGCTGGACGCGCGTGTACACCTCCGGCCGCGGCGCGGAGCTGATCTGGAAGGCGAGCTTCCCGACCGCAACCACCGGCTATGCGACCGTCCAGTCCTATGATCCCGCCCGCGCGCAGCAGTTGATCGTCAAGACCAGCGACGGCGGCAAGAGCTGGACCGAGCTGCCGATGGTCGAAAATGCCGCCGCGCGCCAGTTCGGCATCGGTTTCGTCGACGCCGACCACGGCTTTGTCGGCACCATGGCGGGCGGGTTCGAAACCCGCGACGGCGGCAGGACCTTCGCCCCCGCCCCGGTCGCGCGCGCCGCCAACAAGTTCCGCGTGGTGCAGGATGGCAAGCGTGCGCACGTCTTCGCGATCGGCACCGAAGTGCAGAGGCTGACGGTCGATCCAGCGCCGCAGGTCACGGCAAGAGCACGATAAATTCAGTGCGTTGCGCCGTCATCGCGGCGCGCGCCGTTCGGCTGGGGTTCAGCTTCGCGGCATCATCTTCCGGTCATTGAGCACGTCGACGACGCAGCGATCCGTGTCGTTCGCGACGATCCCGCGCGCAGGAGGGAGGAATGCCGGTCTGGCCGATGCTGCTGCTGACCCTGACGCCGCAGGATGCGGCCCCGGCACCTGCGACCGACGGCCGCGACATCGTCGTCGTCGGCACGAAGGTCACCGACCTTGAACGCGCACTCGCCGAATGCATCGCGCGCAACTGCCCGCCGAACGCGGAAATCGACGCGGCGATCGCATTGGCGGAGGCGCGGTTTCTGGCGGGGGCCTATCGCGATGCGCGCGACGGCATCGACGACAGCCTGAAACGCAACCGCCAGCATCGCGGCGACTATCCCGAACCGGTCGCCGACCTCTATCTCGTGCTCTCGCGAATCCATTCGCATCTGGGTGCGCCGCGTCAGGGCATCTTCAATTCGCGCGAGCGTCAGGCGGTGCTGGAATCGGCGTTCGGCGCGAACGACCCGCGCGTCATCGACGCGCTGATCGAACGCGCCGACGTGCTGCTGCGCGAACGCGAATTCGACTATGCCCGCGATCTTTACCGCGAGGCCGCGAGGCGCAGCGACACCCCCGCCCTGTTCGACCGGTACGCGCTGGCCCGGCTTCGCCTGGCGCGCATCGAGCTCGGCGCCGGAGCCGCACCGGAACCCGCGCAGGTCCGTCGCGCCGAAGCACTGCTAGCGCCGATCCTGGCCAATGCCGCGCCCGAACACGCCGACGTCCGCCTTGCCGCGCGTGGCCTGCTCGCGCGTGCCGCTGTCGCGCGCGGCGACGGCGATGCGGTCGAGCAGGCGATCGCTGCCGGCGGCGTCGATGCGTCGCGCAGCGCGCAGCCGGTATTGATCACAGCGCCCCCGGTCGACTTCCCCGAACGCGGCAAGGGGTCCTATTCGGCCGCCGCACGGCGCTATTGGGAGGACCAGTGGGTCGATATCGGCTTTCGCATCGCCCGCGACGGCAGCGTCGGCGAGGTCGAGCAATTGCGCGCCAGCGAAAAGCTGGCCGGCGACTGGGCGCTGTCGCTCATCGCCTCGATCCGAGAGCGTCGCTACGCGCCGCTTGCTGACGACGTCAAATCCTATCGGATCGAACGCTATACGCTGACATCGCCTTATCATAAAGACCGGGGAGTGCCGATCCAGCAACGCCGCGGCTATCCGGTTCTGGAGCGCCTCGACCTGACTCCGCCCTGACGCCACCTACCCCAGTGACATCGACCGGCCCGGCTGCCACTCCTCGCGCAACAGGCCCCAGATCAGGCTGTCGCGCACTCCGATATGCGTTTCCCATTCGCCGCGCAGCCGCCCCTCGAGCGTGAAGCCCAGTTGCTCGAGCAGCCGGCAGGATCCGGCGTTCTCGGGATCGGTGTCGGCAAAGACGCGGCGATGTTCCTCCACGTCGAACAAATGGTCGATGACCACGCGCACGGCCTCGCGCGCGATGCCGCGTCCCCAATGCTCACGCGCCAGGATATAGCCGATCTCGGCAACCCCGCCCTGCCGGCGCTCGCCCACCGATACCCAGCCGATGGCGAAGTCGAACGGCTTGAGCGTGATCGCCCACCACCGCCAGCCATGCGCGGGCCGCGCCGGATCGATATAGGCGCGCGTCTCGGCGACCGAAGTGGTGGGTGCGCGCGACCAGTAGCGCATCGCCTGCGCATCGCTGAGCACGGGGTGCAGCGCGGTCGCGTCGTCGGCGGTGATCGGGCGCAGGCGCAGCCGCTTGGTCTCGAACACCGGCGTATCGGTCACTGCGCCAGCCGATCGACCAGCGCCTTGACCTTGGCCTGGCGCCATTGCGGCAGGGGCGCGACCAGCCAGTAGCCGCGCGCAAACGGCTTGGGCGTGCCGATCATTGCCACGCGCCCCGCGGCGAGATCCGCCCGTGCGAGCAACTCGGGCACGGTCGCGCGGCCCAGCCCGGCCGCTGCCGCCTCGATCGCCAGCCCCGCATCGCCGACCCGCACCAGCGACACCGCGTCTTCCGACAGACATCCCGGCCACGAAATCCGGGTATCGGCCCCGCCGCCCGGCCGTTCGACGGTTACCATCCCGTCGGACTCGAGCGCCTCGCCCTCATGCTCGCCCGGTCCCTCGCCCCAGCGGATCGCCAGGTCGATATTGGCTTCGGTGAATTCGACGGGTTCGTCGGCGGCAATCAGCTGAAAGCGGATGTCGCCGTCGCTCGCGGCGATCTCGGCCAGGCGCGGCATCAGCCATTTCTGGGTCAGGTCGCGCGGGGCGGCGATGGTCAGCGATTTGGACGATTGCCCCGCCTGCATCGCCCGCACCGCTTCCTCGAACTGGATGAAGCCCGAACGCAGCGCATTCAGGCCCGCCTCGCCCTCCGGCGTCAGTTCCAGCCCCTTGGCGGTGCGGCGGAACAGCACGACGCCCAGCGTGTCCTCCAGCGCGCGCACCTGCTGGCCGACCGCGGCCGGCGTCACCGCCAGCTCATCGGCGGCGCGGGTGAACGACAGATGCCGGGCGGCCGCATCGAGCACACGCAGGCCGTTCAGGGGCAAGTGGGTGCGCTTCATGGGCGTGCGCCCCGATTGCACATGGAAACAGCGTCGTCCCGGCGGAGGCCGGGACCTTGGGCAAACCTGGGCGCCCCATTGGCCAGAGGTCCCGGCCTCCGCCGGGACGACGTGTGGTTTGGCCGGCTTTGAACAGGAACGACGCCCACCTCGCCCCTCATCCCGCCACCGTCGGCGCGATCAGCGCGAATTTGGGGATGGCGACGTCAAAGGTCGACCCGTCCTCGGCGAGCATGTGATAGCTGCCCTGCATCGACCCCGAAGGCGTCGACAGCGGGCATCCCGAGACATAGTCGAAGCTGCCGCCCGGCGCGATCAGCGGCTGCTCGCCGACGACGCCCTCACCCTCGACCGTGTGGCGCGCACCGCGTCCGTCGGTGATCGTCCAATGGCGGGTGAGCAGCTGAACGGCGAGCGCGCCGTCATTCTCGATGCGGATATGATAGGCCCAGAACCAGCGGCCGCGATCGGGCTCCGACTGTTCGGGCAGAAAGCTGACCGCGACGCGAACGATGATCCCGCGTGTTTCCGCGACGTCGCCGAACAGCGCCTTCATTGTGGCGCCCTGCGGGGTAAAACGGCACCGTTCGTATCGAGCGAAGTCGAGATACGCTTCTCGACTTCCGCCACTGGCGGAAGTTTATCCTGAGCGCCCGCCCTTCGGGCAGTCGAAGGGCTCGAAGCGAACGGATCAAAGAGACAAGGTAGCGAATTCACAGCCCCACCGCCTTCAGCGCGCGGTCGAGGTCGTCGATCAGGTCGGCGGGGTCCTCCAGCCCGACATTCAGGCGCAGCAGCCCCTCGCCGATGCCCATCTCCAGCCGCTTCTCCTCCGCCACGCTCGAATGCGTGGTCGACGCGGGATGCGTCATCAGCGAGCGCGAATCGCCGATATTGTTGGAAATGTCGATCAGCTCGAGCGCGTCGAGCAGGCCGTGCGCCTGCGCGCGTCCCTCGACCTCGAAGGCAAAGATGCACCCCGCCATGTCCATCTGGCGCATCGCCAGATTGTGCTGCGGGTGGCTGGACAGGCCGGGGTGGAGGATGCGCGGCACGCGGCCTTCCAGAAAACGCCCCACGGCGAGCGCATTTTCCGACTGGCGGCGGATGCGCAGGTCCAGCGTTTCCAGCCCCTTCAGGACCACCCAGGCATTGAACGCGCTGAGCGTCGGCCCGGTGTTGCGGGTAAAGGGCAGCAGCGTGTCGGTGATGAAATCCTCGCTGCCGCACACCGCGCCCGCGAGCACGCGGCCCTGCCCGTCCATCATCTTGGTCGCCGAATAGGCGACGACATCCGCGCCGAATTCCATCGGCCGCTGCAATGCCGGCGTGGCAAAGGCATTGTCGACGACGCTCACGATGCCGCGCTCGCGCGCGATGCCGCACACCGCCGCCAGGTCGACGATGTCCATCGTCGGATTGGCGGGGGTTTCGAAGAAGAAAACCCTTGTTTCCGGCCGGACGGCGTCGGCGAACTGCTGGGGATCGCGCGCATCGACGATCGTGGTCGCGATGCCGAATTTGGGCAGCAGCGTATCGGTCAGCCAGCGGCAGGACCCGAACAGCGCGCGGCCCGCGACGACATGGTCGCCCTGCTGAAGCTGGCACAGCAGCGCCGCGGTCATCGCCGCCATGCCGCTCGCCGTCGCGCGGCACGCCTCCGCTCCCTCGATCAGCGCGATGCGCTGTTCGAGCATTTCGACCGTCGGATTCTGCAGCCGCGAATAGGTCATGCCCGCCTGGTCGCCGGCAAAGCGCGCCGCCGCGTCGCCCGCGCAGTCATAGGCATAGCCGGAGGTCAGGAACAGCGCCTCCGACGTCTCCCCATATTCGCTGCGCGCGGTACCACCGCGCACCGCCCGGGTCGCGGGACGCCAGTGGCGCGTGATCGCGCGATCTTGGCCAGTGTTGCGCTTCATGCGCCCTGCTTTGCCGGGGCAAAGCGGCGGACGCAAGCATCGCTGCGGCCGCCGACGCAATTCGGGACAAGCGCGCTGGCTCCCGGCGCGTCGGGGCGCTAGAGCCCGCCGCCATGATCGCCCGCCTGCGTGACCGTCCGATGCTGACCGCGCTGTTGCTCGCAATTGCGGCGCAACTGCTGTTCACCATCCATCTCGGCCAGCCGGCGCGCCTGGTCTTCGACGAAAGCCATTATGTGGCCGCCGCCCGCGTGCTGCTCGCGCTCGAACAGCCGTGGAACACCGAACACCCCTTGCTCGGCAAGGCGCTGATCGCGCTCGGCATCGCCGGGTTCGGCGACAATCCCGTGGGCTGGCGCGCGGCATCGACGCTGGCGGGGACGCTCAGCGTGCTGGCGATCTACGCGCTGCTCTGGCTGACCTACCGCCGGGTGCGCACCGCCGCGCTCGGCGCCTTGCTGGCGATGCTCAACCAGCTGCTGTTCGTGCATGCGCGCACCGGCATGCTCGAGGCGTTTCTCGGCGCGTTCGTCATGCTCGCCGCCGCGGCGCTGCTGTGGGCGTTGCAGGCGCGCCGGCCCCGGGTGGCTGCCATCCTCCTCGGCGTTGCGGCGATCCTCTGTGGCCTCGCGGTCGCGGTCAAATGGGCGGCGATCCCCTATGTGGCGATGGGCTGCGCCGTGCTGGTCGCATGCGCGGTGCAGGACCGCACCCTGCGCACGCGCCGGCCGGGCGCACGTTTCGGCGGCATGCCGCTCGCCGCGTCGCTCGCGCTGCTCGGCGGGGTCAGCATCGCCACCTATCTCCTGACGTTCGCGCCGGCGTTCTTCTATGCGCGCGATCCGCTGACGCTTGCCCGGCTGATCCCGTTCCAGCTCGACATGTACCGCCAGCAGACGCAAATCCTCGCCCCGCACACCTATCAGTCGCGCTGGTGGCAATGGCCGCTCATCCTGCGCCCGATCTGGTATTTCTACGAACCCGATATCGACGGTGTGCAGCGCGGCGTGCTGCTGGTCGGCAATCCCGCGATCATGTGGGGCGGGCTGATCGCGGTCGCGGCGGGGCTGTGGGCGGGCGCGCGCGAACGCTGGCTGGCATTGGCTTGGATCGCATCGCTCGCGATATGGATCGTCATCCCCAAGTCGCTGGGATTTTATTATTACTACCACCTGTCCGCGCTGATCCTGTGCGCGGTGCTGGCGGGCGTGTTCCACCGCTTCGCACGGGGGCGGCGGCGCGAGATCGATTTCCTGTTCGTCGCGTTGAGCGCAGTGCTGTTCGCGTGGTTCTACCCGATCCTGTCGGGGGCCGCGCTGCCCGACGCGCGCGGGTTCGAGAAGTGGATGTGGTTCGACAGCTGGCGGTGAGCTGGCGCGCGAACAGAGACATCCTTGCAAAACCGGGCTCGTTACGCTTCGTCACCCCGGGCTTGACCCGGGGTCCCGCTTCCCCCTCACACACTCCGCCGCCGGCCATAGCGGCCCCAGGTGAAGCGCGACGATACCGCGAAATTCCACACCGCCGCCACCGCGATCCCCGCCAGCGCTGACAGCGCCCAATTGCCCTGCCGCGCGGTATAGAGAAACTCCGCCACGCCGACATTGGCCACCGCCCCCACCGCGCACACCGTGCAGAAGGACAGCCAGCCGCCGATCAACGCCCGCGCCCCGCGCAGCCTTTTGTCGCGATAGGTCAGCGCGTTGTTGAGCAGGAAATTGAACGTCATCGCGGTCAGCGTCGCGGCAATCTGCGCGGTCAGAAAGCGCGCGTCGCTCACCGCCAGCAGCAGCGACAGGACGCCCAGATGCACCGCCGCGCCCATCGCGCCGACGCTGGCGAACATCGCAAAGCGCACCGGCACCAGCCAGCCGAGCAACCGGTCATAGAGCGCGATAAGATATTCGAGCGCGACGACATGATCGAGCTTGCTCTCGCCCTCGACGCGCGCACGAAAGACATAGGGCAGCTCGACGAATCTCAGCGGCTGCGCTGCCGAGGTCAGGATGTCGAGCAGGATCTTGAAGCCGATGCCCGACAGGCGCGGCACCAGCGCGCGCACAACGGCGCTGCGGATCATGAAGAACCCGCTCATCGGATCGGTCAGCTCGGCCTTCAGCACCGCGCGCGCCAGCCGCGTCGCCAGCCGCGACTTGGCGACGCGATCGCGGTCCCAGTCGCCGGTGCCCCCACCGGGCATGAAGCGCGATCCGATCACCAGATCTAGCGCCGGATCGGCGTTCAGCAGGTCGCGCATCTGCGGCAGCAGCGCCTCGTCATGCTGAAGGTCGCCGTCGATCACCGCCACCAGCGGCGCGGCCGTCGCGCACATTCCCTCGATGCACGCGGTCGCCAGCCCGCGCCGGCCGATGCGCTGGATCACCCGCACGCGCGGATCGACCCGCGCCAGCTCGCGCGCCGCGCCCGCCGTGCCGTCGGGGCTGTCGTCATCGACGAAGATCGCTTCCCACCCGTCCGGCCCCAGCACGGCGGCCAACCGGTCGACCATCCGCGCGACATTGCCGCGTTCGTTGAACACGGGCACGACGACCGCGAGGGTCAGGGGCGCGCCCACCCCCGTCGTCACAATGCCGCGATGATCCGGTCGGCCATCGCCCCGGTCGACAGTGTGCCGCCCAGGTCGCCGGTCCGCGCGCCACCGGCCAGCGCCGCCGCTACCGCCGCCTCCACTCGGTCCGCCGCCGCGGCCTCGCCCAGCGAATGGCGCAGCAGCATCGCCGCCGACAGGATCGCCGCGCACGGATTGGCCTTGCCCTGGCCCGCAATGTCGGGGGCGGAGCCGTGGATCGGCTCGTACAGCCC
>NZ_LSKG01000047.1:0-868 GCF_001557005.1 Sphingomonas sp. CCH15-F11
GCTTTGTCCATGAAGGATCACCGCCAGCAGCCGGGCCACTCAACCGACGGGAGGTTCCATGCAAACAGTGTTCGAGGCCCTGACAGGGCCAAAAGGGCGACGGCCGGGCTGTCAGACCGGCCAGCGGGTCCATCGCTACAGCCGCACCGAGGAGGGCCGGGAGGGGCGATTTTGGCAGCCGTTCAATCCCAAGAACGTCGCCCGCTTCATGCAGGCGGCCGAGAAATATGACCGCCTGAAACGGCTTGCTCACCGGCGCGACCGCAATAATCGCGAGAACGGCGCGATCGGCCATGTCGGGCTTGAAGTATTGCGAGAGCTGCTACGCCTGATCGACTACAAGACCGGGCGGCTCGATCCGGCCATCGCGACGCTGGCGCTTCGCATCGGCCGTTCGATTGCGGCCGTGGTGGACGCGCTCAAGCGGCTCAAGGCGCATGGCTTCCTCGACTGGTTGCGCCGATATGTGCCGACCGGCAACGCGGGGATGCGCGGCCCCCAGGTCAAGCAGACATCGAACGCTTACCGCTTGATGCTTCCGCCGCAGGTGGAACGCGGCATGACCGCGCCCCCGCCAGAAGACGACAGCGACCGGCGGCGGGCAGCGGTCGAAGAGGGCAGGGCGATGATCGCCAGGCTCCCGCTCGACGAGCAGCCTGCCCAGCTCATTGACGATCCCGGCCTCGTGGCGATTCTTGCCCGGCTCGGGCGCGCTGTCATGGACCAGGAACGTGATTCAGAGAGGTAGAATGAATCCCGGCAGAGTTAGAAATATACAAGCGGAATTGGCCTGACGGCCAATACGTAATTCGCTGCGTGCCGCCTTCAGCGCCACAGGTGCGGCCTACCGGCCGCAGGCTAGGCGGGG
>NZ_LSKG01000048.1:0-1128 GCF_001557005.1 Sphingomonas sp. CCH15-F11
CGGCATCCGTTCGTCCTTAGCGTGCAGATACATCACTTTCGTGTAGTCACCCCGAGGAGGCGCGGGGCCGGCTTCGCGCGACCGGCGACCTTGGCGACGACGTGACGTTCAGCGCCGACCGAGGGACGCGCGCGTTCGCGCGCGGCGACCGCTTGATGTTCCTGCGGAACGAGCGGTCGCTAGGGGTGAAGAACGGCACGCTTGGCACGATCGAGCGGGTGACGCCGGAGGGCATGACCGTCCGGCTGGACGGGGGCCGTCAGGTCGCGTTCGACGCCAAGGATTACGCCCATGTCGATCATGGCTATGCGGCGACGTTCCACAAGGCGCAGGGCGTGACCGTCGATCGCGCCCATGTCCTCGCCACCCCCGGCATGGACCGCCACAGCGCTTATGTCGGCATGTCGCGGCACCGCGACGGGGCGCAGCTCCATTATGGCCGCAACGACTTCGCCGACCAACGCCAGCTCGTCCGCGCCCTGTCGCGCGACCGGAGCAAGGACATGGCCGGCGACTATGCGGTCCCCGCGCAGGACCAGGCTCGCGTGTTCGCCGAGCGCCGGGAGATATGGGGCGAGATCCGGTTCCCGGAACGCGCGCGCCAAGTGGCGGAGAAGGTGCGCGACAAGGCGCGCGGCATGTTCGCGGGATTCCGGCCGAAACCGATGTCGGAGAAAACGACGTCGCCCGAGCGCGTCGCGGCCGATCGGCCGCTGGCGCCCTCGCAGGCCCGCGCGATCGAACGCTATGGGCGCGCCGCGGCCGATATAGGCCGGATGCGGGAGAAGGGGTTGCCGGTGCTGGCGCACCAGGAGAGCGCGTTGCGCCGCGCCGGCGAGGCGTTGGACGCGACCCGGCCCCATGCCGCGCGTGACCTTGCCAGCGCGATCGAGCGTGACCCCCGGCTCGCGCGCGACGCGGCGGAGGGGAACACGGGCGGGGCGGCGAAGGCGATGGAGACGGAGCGCCAGGTCCGCATTGACCCCGAGAAGCGCGCGGGCCGCTTTGTGGAGCAGTGGCAGGGCATGAAGGAGGCGCGCGCCAGCATGGAGCGTGCCGGCGATCGTGCCGGCGCGGAGAAGCTGGGGAAGCGCATGGAGAGCATGGCGGGCGGGTTGCACCGCGATC
>NZ_LSKG01000049.1:0-21184 GCF_001557005.1 Sphingomonas sp. CCH15-F11
TCGGCATCCGTTCGTCCTTAGCGTGCAGATACATCACTTTCGTGTAGTCACCCCAAATGGTACGAGGAACGCCGCACCCTGTTGGCCCGGCGCATGACGGAGGTGGAGCGCGCAGCCGCAGCGGGCGAGCTGGTCGATGTGACGATCGAACGCGGGCAGTTGCTCATATCGTCGATCCGGCGATCCCCGTCCGACGATGCCGATGCGCTAAAGGCCCGGCTCTACGCGATGCTGCCGCGCGTCCGAATCACCGATCTGCTGGTCGAGGTCGCCGCATGGTCGGGATTCGCCGACCGTTTCGTCCATGCGCGCAGCGGCGCCCCCGCCTCCGACCAGTCCGCGCTGATGGGTGCGATCCTCGCCGATGCGACCAACCTCGGCCTGGGCCGCATGGCCGAAAGCTCGCGCGGGCTGACGTTGTCTCGCCTGCGCTGGACGGCGGAATGGCATGTGCGCGACGAAACCTATCTGTCGGCGCTGGCGGCGATCGTCGATTGCCATACCGCGCATCCGCTCGCGGCGGTCTGGGGACCGGGCGATACATCGTCGTCGGACGGGCAGTTCTTTCGTGCCGGTGGTCAGGGCGAGGCCCGCGCCGATCACAACGCCCGCTATGGCACCGAACCAGGCGTGCTGTTCTACACCCACGTCACCGACCGCTTCACGCCGTTCCACACCAAGGTCATCGCCGCCAATGCCGGCGAGGCCGCGCATGTCCTCGACGGCCTGCTCGACCATGAAAGCGAGCTGGTCATCCGCGAACATGCGACCGATACCGCCGGCGCGGTCGATCATGTCTTCGGCCTGTGCCATCTGCTCGGCTTCCGCTTCGCGCCCCGCATCCGCGACCTCAACGAGCGCCGGCTCTACAGCCTGTCGCCGCTCGACTCGTGGCCGACGCTGCGCCCGCTCGTCGCCGGTCCGGTCAAGATCCGCGCGATCGAGGAGAACTGGGACGAAACCCTGCGCCTTGCCGCCTCGATCCGCGCCGGCACGGTGAGCGCCTCGGTCATGCTCCGCAAGCTGGCGGGCTTCCCGCGTCAGAACTCGGTCGCCCGCGCGCTGCGGGAGATAGGTCGGATCGAACGCACCCTGTTCATGCTCGACTGGTTCGATGATCCCGACCAGCGTCGTCGCACCGGCAGCATTCTCAACAAGGGCGAGGCCCGCAACGCGCTCGCCCGCGCCATCTTCTTCAACCGCCTCGGCGAACTGCGCGACCGCACCTTCGAGAACCAGCGCCATCGCGCCTCCGGCCTGACCCTCGTCACCGCGGCCATGACGCTCTGGAACACCGTCTATCTCGACCGAGCTGTCCGTCATCTGCGCGGCAGCGGCGTCGACGTGCCCGACGAGCTGCTCGCCCACGTCGCCCCTCTGGGCTGGGAGCATATCGGCCTCACCGGCGACTATCTCTGGGGCGAGATCGACAAACCTCGCGAGCGGTTCAGGCCGCTGCGCCTCCACCAGCAAAGCCGGGACGCTTAGCGTACGTTTTCGACCATCCTCTCACCGGTCCCCATTACCTGCCTATCCCCCGGTCGAAATACAGAAGTTACGCTCCTCGATTGGGCGGACAGCCTGAAGCTGTTCCCCAGCGCTGCGACTCTAGGGCGCATCAGACACCGGCCCTCTGCCTTCTTCCGCGTCAACAGCTTCCTGTTCCTGCACCGCTGCCGGCAGATGCCGGTAAAGGGTTGCAATCGAGACGCCGATCGCCGGCGCGATCTCGCGCGCCGGTACGCCGGAGGCCAACAGCTTGCGTGCCGCCTCTATGCGGCGCGGCGTCATCACAGTCTTTCGGCCCCCTACCCGGCCCCCGCGCTTCGCCACGATCAGCGCCGCCGTGGTGCGTTCGCGGATCAGGTCGCGCTCCATCTCCGCCATTGCCGCGAGAATATGGAACACGAGCTTTCCGGCGGTGCTGGTCGTGTCAATGCCGTCGGTGATCGACCGCAAGCCTACCCCCTTAGACTCCAGCTCGGCCGAGAGGTCGACGAGGCCCTTCATGGTCCGTCCAAGGCGGTCGAGCTTCCACACCACCAGCACATCGCCTTGACGGGCGTGCGAGAGCGCGTCGGCCAAGCCCGCGCGATTCGCCTTTGCGCCGCTGGCATGATCCGAGAAAATGCGTTCGCACCCCGCCTCGCGCAGCGCGTCGAGCTGGGGCGTCAGATCCTGTTCGGGCGTCGACACCCGCGCATAGCCGATCAACATTGCGCCGTCTCAAAACTCATCTGCGACGCCTAACATCAAGCGGGCTATTCGCGAAAGTGTTTTGAGAGCGGATCGCAGCGTGTTACGTGTCTCACATGATCGCGTATCAAAATCGATCGTTTGCGAGACACGCCGGCGAGCTGTTGGTGCATGGTCGGCGAAAGCACGAACGCGCCCCTGGCGAGGTGGAAACGGTCGGCGAAAGCACGAACTTCCGGACGCGATTGGCGCTTTTCCTAGGGGCGAGTGCCGAGATCGGCTCAATCTTCGTGCTTTCGGCGACCGAACTGCAGGCGCCGCGATCGGGGGCGGCGTGAGCGAGGCGGCGTTGAGCCAGGGCGACTTGTTCGCGCTCGACAGCCCGTTGCTGACCGAGGTTCGCGGCGAGCGATCGTTGATGGCGTTCCCGTTCTTCGCCTTGAGCAAGGGTAAGTGGACCAAGCCCCTCGCCTATAAGACCGACACGGTTTCGATTGAGATTGTCGCTACCGCCAAGGGCGTGGCGACGATCTACGACAAGGAGGTTCTGCTTTATATTGCGAGCCTTATGGTGGCGAAGCTGGACGCAGGGCATCAGGTTTCCCAGGACTTCTATTTTACCGCCCATGACCTTTTCCGCGTCACCGGCGTCAACGGATCGGCCCGCTCTTACACGCGCCTATCCGATGCGCTGGAGCGGCTGCAGGGCACGCAGATCAAGACCAACATTGAAGCCGGCGGCGAGGGCCAGGCCGGCTTCTTCTCATGGCTGTCGGAGGCTCAGCTCACCTACACCATGACGCGAACCGGCGATAAGCGGTTGAAGGCCGTGAAGGTCCGGCTCTGCGATTGGCTATATCGTGCCATCCAGCGCGATCGGCGCGTGCTGGACTATGCCCCGAGCTACTTCCAGCTCGGTCCCATCGAGCGCCGGCTTTACGAGGTCGCGCGATCGGCCTGCACGGATGGCGCGATCGACGTCGATCTTGAAGAGCTGCGGTTGCAACTCGGTTATCAAAGCTCGCTCAAGCACTTCCGGTATGAGCTGAAACGGATAGCCGATGAGAATGCCATTCCAGGCTTCGCGTTCCACTTGGTGGACGTCCCGACTGTTGCGGCAAGTGGCCGCTCGCGTCGGAACGCCGGCGCTGCGCGCGTCAAGATTACTCCCCGACCGCCCGCGACCGCCTGACCGTCCCTCTTTTCCGCGTCGCGAATCGAGCCACGGGCATTTCAGCCGATCGGTCGCCGAAAGCACGAACTTCGGTTGTCGAAAGCACGAATCTCGGTCGTCAAAAGCACGAACGGCATGTGCTTCGGTCGCCGAAAGCACGAACTTTTTCTGCGTTCGGTTGCCGAAAGCACGAACTTCAACTGTTTCGCCGCGCGGTTTGATCCGGCAAAACTACTGACGAGCCGGCGTATGTTGCGATCGGCCAGTTAGGGAGCGGCCGTGACCACATAAACGAATGCCCGGCACGAAGGCCGGGCACCCTGGAACGTGATGGGCGATGCTTGGCGGCATCGACCGGGTCAACTGAACACTTCTCTCATACCCGTTCCTGAGCTGCGGTTCAAGGGAGCGCGCTTCGCGCCACGCTCTAGTTTTGCCTGGTCCCGGCCCCGCAAAGGGGACGGAAGATGGGAGCTGTTACACTCGCGCAGGCGAGCTTCATGGCGCTTGACCGCATCGAGCGGACGCGCCCGACATCGCGATCGGGCGCACCAAATCCCACGCGCGCGCATGTCCATCCGAACAGCCGCAGGGCCGGCACCTTCGAGGACGACTTTTTCTACAGCTATGCGAAGGGCGAGACCGATCGGCTCTACAAGAAGGCCGTGGAGCTGCTGAAGCGCAAGAACGCTATCCGGCGCCTCGCACGCAGCGAGGGCCGCCAGCTCACTGAGGACGAGCGGCTTGTCACGTTGATAACGCCCGCGGCGGTTCGCGTGTTCGAGCAGCTTACCACCCTGGCCCGGACCTGCGCCGGCAAGGTGTTCCCGACCTGGGAATGGATCGAGGCCGCAACCGGCTTGTCCCGCGCGAGCGTCGGGCGCGGGCTGTCGATCCTCGCCAAGATGGGCTTGCTCGACAAGCAGCGCCGGTGCGTCCCGATCGACCCTCCCGCCGATCGGCCGAAGGCTCGCAACGCGCAGACGTCCAATGTCTATCGGATGAGTTTCCCCAACCGGCTCGCCCGCTTCCTTCCGCGCTTTCTCCGCCCTGTCCCACTCCCCGACGACGTAGTGCAGCGGGAGGCCGACCGCATTGAGGAGATCGAGGCGATGCGGCTTTGGCGCACACCGCGCCAAGTCATTGCCGAGGAAATCGAGGATGACGGCCTGCGGCGCGTGCTGGACAGCCTTGCCGTCGCGATCGAGAAGCAAGAGTCTCAAAAAAATGATCAACCGCTCCTAGATTCATATATTCTACGGGCAGATGGAGTTGGCCTAGTCGGCCAACGCCCTAACGCCTGGCGGCGAGGCTTACCCTAGGCGAACCCAACAAGCCCGACCTCCAACGACAGCACCAAGCCGATCCGTCGGACGCGCCGCTTCGCGTCGCGATGCTCCCGAGGGGAGCAAGCGTTTACCGTTGCGCTCAAATGGCCGCCTTCGTGCCTGGGGCAGCCGTTTTTCCTCCTTCAACGCGGCCGTAGTGCCAGTCTTCAACGCCGGGTCGCGCGATCGGAGCCGGTGTCTTTCCCGAACGAGCGTTCCCCCATCCCTTTTCCCCGCGGCCGTGGCGAGCCGGTCGACCATCATCATGCCACGCCGCGATCCACGTCCAGGCCAGCGAGATCCCCGCGCGAGGTTCGGGGGCGGTCCCTTCCGGCGGCTATTCCTGAATCGATGGGAAAATGGGCGCTGGCCGCCTTTTACGATCAAGCAAATAACCGGCTGCGCCTACGGTTTCCGCTGCGCGGACCCTCCGTTTTTTTGCTTGATCGCGGCGTCTGCACTCCCCTTCAATTCCCATCAGGAATGAGCCTGATCGCTCGAAAGGACACGACCATGCAAAACATCGCTGAGTTTCGGATCATCGGCCGGGTCGGGAAGATCACGGAGCATGACAAGGTGACGAAGGTGAACGTCGCCGCCAACTACAACCGCCAGGAGAACGGCGAGTGGGTGACGGACACGCACTGGAACGAGGTGACGCTGTTCGGCAAGCTGATCGAGCGCGCCACCAAGGCACAGAAGGGCGACCTGGTTCACATCACAGGCCGCGTTCGCCAGAACTCATACGACACGACCGAAGGCCGGCGCTACACCGTCGAGTTGATCGCCGATGGCTTCGCGGTCCTCGCCAAGGGTTCGGAGGAACGCGACTAGGTGCGGACGGGGCCGCCTACCGGTGGCCCCTCTCGCCTGCGCAGCTCAAGCTCCACCGCCTCTCGCACGAAATCAGCCTGGCTTTCGCCATCGCGGAGAACGGTCTTGATACGATCGAGCGTCCCCTTGGGAAACCGCCCCATCGTCTTATCCTCCATCGGAGGGCGACCGACCGACCGGATTTTGCTAGACGTCATCCGATACCCTAATTACCGATACCGCATATTGACGGTATTTGCGGTATCGTATATTACAGGTTGGGCCTTGCATCAAGGCGACGACGGAGGCGAGGCATGTGGGATAATCTGCTGACGGTCGGACTGCTCGTACTGGTAGCCTGGGCGTTCCTTCGCGGCGGTAGATCGAGGCCGGGCATCTGGAGTGGCGACACTCCAGATGAGGAGGCCCGTCGCAACACGCGGACGGACTCGAACTATAGGGGTTACGACCACTGGAACAATCACTCCGATCGTGGCTGGTAGCGCGTGAAAACCATCGCCATCAACGTCGAGAAGGGCGGCGCCGGCAAGACGATGATCGCCTGCCACGTGGCATGGCATCTTGCCGACGCCGGCCACCGGGTGCTGTTCCTGGACCTTGATCGCCAGTGCAACGCGACCGACGCACTGGCAGACTTTGAGAGCCTTGGCACGTGCAAGCCGCTGTTCGAGCCGGGCTATACCCCGCCCGCCACTTTTCCGCGTCTTTCGATCTACTCGAACCGCATGGGCGGGGAGTATGATGCCGACTACCCGCGCGCGCTTACGAACCTGAACATTAATTTCCCGGCGCTTGATCCCTGCTTCGATTATTGCGTCATCGACACGCCCCCGTCGTGGTCGTGGATCAACTTCGCCGCCCTCTTGGTGTGCAACCATCTGATTGTCCCCGTCGAGCTAGGGCCGTTCGGTCCCGCTGCGACGAAACAAGTGTCGGATTCGATTGCGACGGTGAACACGAAGCGGCGCACCCCGATCCACGTCGTCGGGCTGATCCCGAACCGGGTGCGCGCGAACGATCGCCATCAGATGGACATGCTCGCAGCCATCAAAACCAAGATCGGTCGCAACCTCTTCAGTACCTACCTTCCCGAGCGCGCGCATTACAGCCAAGCCATTCAAGAGCATGTCCCGGTGTGGCGCTTCGACAAGGACGTGCGGACCTCTCTTCCCCCGATGCGCGCGTTTCTTGAGGAAGCCATGACTCGGATCGAGGGCAACGCATGACAGACTTTTCCGGCTTTGATGTCTTCAGCGAGAAAGCAGCCGTGGCAGAGGCCGATCGCGTTCAGCTCCTCGAGCCCGAGCTGCTGTATCCCGATCCCGAGAATGTCCGCAGCGAGATCGATCCGGCAGCAATCGACGAGTTAGCCGCTTCGATTAAGGAACGGGGCCTGCTTCAACCGATCACTGTCGCACCGAAGGATGCCGACGGGCGCTACCGGATCATGTTCGGCGAGCGGCGCTGGCGAGCGTGCCAGAAACTAGGCATGCAGGTCCGCGCGATCGTCAGCAAGACGGACGACATCGAACAGGTCCGGATCGACCAGTTCATCGAGAACGATCAACGTGAGGACTTGTCGACGGCCGACATGATCCGGTTCGTCACCGGGGAGGTTGCGAAAGGCCGGACGCTCGCCGAGCTGGCGCGCGCGACGGGCCGCAACCGGACGTTGCTGACCCGCTATCAAGGGCTCGCGAAGGCCCCGGAATACATCGCTGCGTTGTTTGGCGACATTTCGATGCGGAGCGCGGTTGCTCTTGTTCAGGCCGCGAAGATCGATGATGCGGCAACTCGGGCCTTCGTGACTAACACTGCAGCCGAGGACATGACGGTGCTGGCGTGCGAGCGGTTCGCGCGCGAGGTGGGCGCGAAAAAATCTACGCCCAAGCCTGCCCCAACCACACAGGCGGAGGCTCCATCTCCTCCCGCAGAGAGTGAACCCGAAGCGTCCGGCGTGAACCCCGCCCCGCCCTCGACCGAGACGATCCGCGATGAGGAAGCTGATCGTGCCCTGGATGCGACGCCGGTGCTTGATGCTCCGGCACCGACGGGTGGCATAGCGGCCGAGACGCCGGCCCCTGCCCCACGCGCGCCGTCTAAAACGAGGACGGGGAAGCAGCGTGTGGAGCGGCCGATGATCGAAATTGAGGGCAAGCGCGCGATGGTCGTTGAGGCGCTGTTGCATTTCGATGGTGAGAACGAGCCCCGCATCGTGAGCTGGCGCTGATCGCGCCGGGACAAGCGGAGAGCGCCGACAGCGGTCGACACTCGCGTCCAGGTCCAATCCTTCCTTCCGCGACTTCATCACTTTCAGGCCGGTTGGGTGTGCCACGTGGCACACGTGAAGGCAGATTTTGGTGGGGGGATGTTCAATGGCAGGATAGGTATTGCTGCGTTTGTCGTATTACATTACCCTTACAGGGCCATGTCACGCACGCCGCAACCAGCATCCCCCACCAAAGATTCAGCGATGTTGACGGCGCGGGTCGATCGCAAGCTGCTTGCCGCGTTCGACGCCGTGGCGGAGGGCAGGGGAGGGCGCAGCGCGCTCCTGCGCACCGTGCTCCAGCAAGCCTTGAAACACGTGGCTGACGCTCCGCGGATCGCGCCTCGCGCGAACAGCGCGAATAATCGCGTGTCGCTGACCTTCACGGACGTTGAAACTGCCGTTCTCGATCACCGCGCAGCCGAGCGGGGCATTGATCGCGCCAGATGGATCAAGGCGCTTGTGCGCCGGCATATCGCACTGAAGGGCGGCGTCGACGACGGCTTGCGCGATGCCGTGGCGCCGATCCGAATGCAGCTTCAGCGCATTGGTCGCAACCTCAACCAGGCGATGAAGGCGGGTAATGCGGCGATGATGGCTGACAGCGGGTTGCAGATCGACCGCGAGCTGCGCCGCATCGCGGACATGCGAGAGGAGATCAATGAGCAGATCGCCGCGCTGGCGGAGGTGCTGCGCGGCGAAACCGCCTTTTGGGACGTGGCGGACTAATGCCGTTTGGGGATCGCGAGGACGAGCTTTGGGAAGCGATGAAGCCACGCTTCAAGCCGCGCCTCGTCAGCGATCCGAACGTCAACTATGCGCGAGACCTGGTCAACGGCACGGGGCCGTTCGCCACCCGGGCACAGGCGACACCTCAGCCCAAAGAGGACGTTCGGTCCACGCTCGCGCGTGTCGTGCGGCGTACGCCCGAGGTGCTGGTAAAGGTGACGGGGCGGAAAAAGGGCGCCAAGCATCTCGCAGCTCACCTCGATTACATCGGCCGCCACGGCGACTTGGCGCTCGAGACGCGGGACCGTGAGGAGATCGTGTCGAAGGAAGACGTTCAGCGGATCGCGGACGAATGGTCAGATCCGCTCTACTGGCGGCAGGGGACATCGGTATCCGCTGTCGCAATGGTGTTTTCGATGCCGGAGGGGACGAACCCGGAAACGGTGAAGCAATCTGTTCGTGAGGCGGCCGAGCTGCTTATTGGGGATAATCACGATTGGCTTATGGTGCTCCACACGGACACGCCGCGGCCCCATGTTCATTTGACGGTCCAGGCCGAGGGTATCGACCGGAAGCGGTTCGATCCACGGCGCGAGGATCTATTTCGCTTCCGTGAAGCGTTCGCCACAGCGTTGCGCAGCCGTGGCGTCGAGGCCGAAGCGACGCCGCGCTACACGCGGGGGCAGGGGAGAGCCGGCACGAGCATGGCACTCACGCAGCTCCGGGCGCGGATACGGAGCGGCGTGTCAATGCAGCCGACGGAGGCCGACCTACGGCAGGCTCGAGAGGCTATGCAGATTGCGCTTGGTGCGGCGCAGCAACCAGCGTTCGTCGCGAGGGCGCAAGCGCGCTGGCAGGACATCAAGCGCCGCTTCGAGGCCGCGGCCGACCAGCTCGACCGAAGCGTCGATCGCGAGGACCGAAGATTGGCGCGCGATGTGCGCCAGTTCATCCAAGAGCGCGCAACCATTGAGACGGTCCCCGATCGCGCGCTGCGCGATGCCGAGAGGCGGGTCAAAGAGTCACAAGAGCGAGGCCGTACTGATCGGCAGCGCGATCAGGGTGTGCCACGTGGCACACCTCCACCACCGGAACGGCGCAGGTAACTACGGAAACAGTCTCACCGCGTCGAACCGGTTATCCAGAGTTGACTGTCGCATAGCCGTATGACCGCAAATGTATTATTGATTAGGCGTTGGCATCGGAGAGACTCGATGGAAGAGCCGTTCCTTTACAAAGAGAGCGATCCCGCGCACTGGACGCTTCGACAAGTCGCCGAGCTCGTGCAGGAGATGATCAAGCTTGGCTGCGCAAATGACCTTATCGCAAAGGCCGACGAAGCCGGCATTACGTTGGCGGTCCCATCGGAAACAATCAATTTCGTCAAATCGTACCTGTTCCGAGAAGGACTCCACAAAAACTCAGAGCTAGCAGGGGGCGTCATCCGAAGCGCTGCCTGCGCACCTAGACCGCCAAACCCTGGCGGCCCGCCAGTATTTCCTCCCCCCGGTCCCGGTGAAACACCGCCCATGTAATCGTCGGCGTTCACCTGGCTAGAACCAGAAATCGACAGTCTCTCCCAAGCATCCTGATCAGCGCCCGGGTACGGAGCGCGACCTTTGCAATATCTGGTTTTGTTCGATCTCCCGCACGCGCTGCGCCTGTTGCTGCTTGACCTCAATACCAGCAACAATCTCGCCACGGCTGATCCGTGCCGCGACGTCTTCCTTGCGCTCTGCGACAAACTCGCGCTGCTTTGAGATCTCCCCCGGGAACCGCTTCTCCGCGACTGTCATGGCGAACGCGACCGCGCTTTGCGCCTTGCGCAGCTCGGGGTCCTTCGCGTTCTGTACGTCCGACTGGCGTCGGAACCGCTCGGCCAGGTCAACACGGGGGTCGACCTGTTCTTTGTTGTCGCGCGCCTGATTGGGGGTGCGAGCCACTGCTTCCTTCGCCGGCGCTACGCCGGCCTGGCGGGCTTGCTCGCGATCGGCCGCGGCGCGCGTCTTGGCGTCGGGCTGATACCCATCGATTTTGATGCCTTGCGCGGAAGCGGCAAGGTAAGCAGCGCGCTTGAACTCTTCATCGCCACTGATTTTGATCGACGTCCAACCGTTTTCCTTGGCGAGCCTCACCAAATCCGGCAGCGACTCCCGATCCCTGGCCTTGATACGATCGGGAGTGATGGTCGCCACGGGCTCCTTGTCGTGTGCGCTGCGATAAAGCTTGTTCCCGACGCGCAGGAAGCGCGATTCCAGATCGGCCGGCACTTCCATCGTCCGCTTGCGGCGGCTGTCGCGATCGGCGCCGGCACTCGCAGTCTCGACCTTCTCAATCATCTCACCGCTCCTGTTCGATTACACCAACAACCTCATTTCCGCGCTGCTCAGCCGACACGTCGATGAGCATGTCGGGATGATCTTGGGTGACGATGCAATCCATCGCGAACGACAGCGGGTCCGGGTCGGTGAGCTGATCAAACGTCGGCATCGCGCAGTCCGGCAAATCCTCGTCGTCACGAACGATGCGAGGGATCGGCGACACGTCCGGCGCAGGATGCACGCGGCTGCGAAACAGCGCGTCCGCAAAATATCGTATCTTGTCGCCGTGGATCGGAGGGATGCCGCCGCGCAGCAGCAGCAGTTCCTGATCGGGGAACTGCATTAACTCCTGGGGCAGGAGGAGTGCGCGACGCTGGTCTGACATCGACTTTGAGCGGTTCGCGAGCATGCCATCGATCGTGAGCGACTTGGTGACGGACTCTTGTCCGATATAGCCAATGCGCTCCGACAGCTCGTTCGCGACCCGGAGCTCCTTGGGCGTGAAGGCCACTTCGACGCCGCAGTTGGCGACAATCTCATTGGCGACGTGTTCGCCATAGACGGCGCGGAGCTGCGATCGTGACTGAATGACCGGGAGCAAGCGGATGCCATAGCCGGCGACGTATGAGAAGGCGCTGGCAATGACCTGTGCGCGCCCGATCCGGGCGAACTCGTCGAGTATCACGAGAACCTGCAGACGGGTTTCGTCGCCCGGCAGCTCACGCACGTTAAGATCGATGAGTTGCTGAAACAGCAGGTTATAAAGCAGCGCCACGCGATCCAGCTCGTCGGGCGACACGCCGAGGTAGACCGACATGGGTTTGGTGCGGAGCAGGCGCAGATCGAAGTCGGATTCTTCCGTCGCTGCGTCGACGCGGGGGTTGAGCCACAGGCTCAGCTTCGACGTGACGGTCTGGACGATGCCGGCGAACGTGTTGTCCGCGCCCGACGTAAAGTCAGCGAGTGCGTTGCGGCAGCCCTGGGACAAGTTGAGCGAACGATCGTCGAGGACGCGGCGGAAATACTCACGCGTGTCCCCCGTTGTCATGAGGCGATAGATCGCGCCGATAGTGAAAGGCTGATCGGAGACGGCGAGATAGGCGCCAACACCGACAAACGCGGTTCGCGCCGAATCCGTCCAGAACGGCTCGCCGCGCTCGGGCGGGACGAACAGCATCGTGGCGATCTTCTGCAGCTCGATCACCACCTGGTCGGCGTCGTTTCGATCGATATAGCCGAGCGGGTTGTAGCGAGCGGTCCGCCCTTCGGGGTCCGTCGGGTTGAAAAGGTAGACCGCTTGTCCGTGTTTCTGCCGGAACCCGGCGGTCGCGTCCCAATTCTCGCGCTTCACATCGAGGACGACGACCGACTCCTGCCAGGACAGCAGGTTGGGGATGACGATGCCGACGCCTTTGCCTGATCGGGTGGGGGCTTCAACGATGCAATGCTCGGTCCCGCCGAAGGTCAGGAACTTGCCGCCCTTTTTACCCAGGACGATGCCGTTGTCGGCGCGAAAGCCGGCTCTGCGGATCTCGCCTTCCTTGGCGAAGCGGGCGGCCCCGTGCAGGGGCGGCTTCCGCTTGACGAGGAACCACA
Source organism: Sphingomonas sp. CCH15-F11 (assembly GCF_001557005.1). Taxonomy (NCBI): domain Bacteria; kingdom Pseudomonadati; phylum Pseudomonadota; class Alphaproteobacteria; order Sphingomonadales; family Sphingomonadaceae; genus Sphingomonas; species Sphingomonas sp. CCH15-F11. The sequence goes on from NZ_LSKG01000049.1 coordinate 12,448, forward strand.
ACATAAGGCCGGTGACGATCAGGCCGACGAGCATCCCAGCGCCAAGCGCCTGCACCACGACAGGGTCGCCCCGGTAGTACCAGAAGAACGCCGGCATCTTGAGCGGGTCGAACTTCGAGCTGGGGAGGCCAAGGTAAATCCACGCCACGACTGACGCGATGAGAAACGCTAGGACGATCGCGATCGGGATGCCGACCGCGAGGATGGTACCTCTCCTAGGCGGCATGACGGCCTTCCGGATCGTAGTAGATCTCGGTCATTCGGAACTTGCCGTCGATCTTCTTCATCTGAACCACGACATCAACCAGGATCTTGAGCAACGAGCGAATGTCGTCGCGCGCCAAATCGGCGCCGCCCTCACTTTCCTTCACCAGAAGCGTCAGTTGCTCGAACGCCAGCTCGGCCGAGTCCGCGTGTATGGTCGTGATCGACCCGGGGTGACCGCTGTTGACGTTGCGCAAGTAGAAGAATGCGGTCCCGTCGCGCAGCTCCTGTAGGAGGATGCGGTCGGGTCGCATCCGCAGCGCGCTCTCGAGCAGCTCCTTCGCCGTCACCTTCGCGGTGCCGGTGCCGTCCTTGCTGTAGATCATATGGACGACGTTCTTGTGCGGCACGACGAGCTCGCGCGTATCCTCGATAGTCAGCAGCCGCTCATTTTCCGGAATAAGCTTGATGAGACCCTTGGAAAACGTCGTCTTGCCTGAGCCGGTGGCGCCCGAGATCAGGATGTTGAGCCGGCTGCGAACCGCCAGCTCGAAGAACTCGACGTGCCGACCCGCATGAAGGAGCCCCAACAGGCGCTCCTCGACGCTGCTGACCCGCTTGCTCGCCACCTTGGTATAGGCGAACAGACCACTTGCCTCAAAATCCTGCATCGTCAGGGTTTTGGTCGATGGCTTCCGTACCGTGATCGATATCGTGCCGTCGGGGACCACAGGCGGCATGACAAGCTGGACGCGCTCGCCGGTCGGGAACACGGTCGAGCATATCGGGTTCTCGCGCGTCACGTCTTGCGATGTGTAGGCGGCAGCAGCGCGTGCGAGCTCGTTGAGGGAGTCGAGCGTCAGCTCCTCCTCGCGCTCCCAGATCCAACCACCGTATCGCTCGACACCCACAATCGTGGGCTCATTGATGACGACTTCCGTCACCCCGTCGTCATCGAGATAGCGGCGCAGCGGCCGCACGGCGTGATCGAGGACCGCCGTGTTGCGGAACGCCGCGACTGTCATCTTAGGCCGAGCCCGTAGACTTGCGAGAAGTCGAAATCCTTGGCGACGGTGATCGCCAGCTCGGTTCCCTGATTGACGCGGACAATTGGCCGGATTTGCTGGGTGTCCTGCAGCACTTGGGACGTTGTGTCACCGGGAGTGCGGAATACGGTGGAGCCCTCGGGGCTGACAGCCTGGCCCGCGATCTGCCCGCCCGCGTCGAGGACGCTGAACAGCAGCGCAGCGCCGAAGCGTTCCCAGAAGAATCGGTCGATCTTGCCGGTAATGCCGGCGCGGCCTAGCGGATCCGATGCCGGCGAACCAATGTCGATCGCGACGCCGCGAGGCGTGACCGCCCGCGTCCACATCGCGAACAGGCGATTTTGTCCGCGCTGCAATCCGCCTTGATACTCGCCGAAAACTCGCGTGCCTTTCTCGAGCAGCACAACGCGGCCGTTGTCCGAATAAACATCACGTGGGATGATGCACGTTGAGTAGCCAGGCACGCTGCTGTCCATCGCGGTCTGAAGGGTGCACGGAATGATCGCGCCGGCGGTGATGAGGTAGTTTCGATCGCCGATCATGCGGGCCGTGGCGGTCCCGATTGCCGAGGTTTGCTTCAACGTGTCGAGTGCGGTCCGAGCCGGGGGAGTACCGGCTTCGCTTTGAGGTGTATCGCCGCCAGCGCCGCCCAAGATGCGACTGGCGCCCTGTTGGTTGCCGTTGAAGGCGATGAGCGTAGATCGCCGAGCGCTGTCGCGCAGCTCGCGAGCCTCATTGGCTCGACGCTGCGCCTCGGCCTCGCGGGCGCTGAGTTGTCCCTGGCCCCCACTAGTCGGGTAGGGTGTGATCGGCTGACCGTCAGGGCCGATCGCCGGCACCTGTTCGCCGCTGAGCTGCACGGGTGCGTTCGGGTCACGCGGTGCCGTCGCGAGCGTCGGCGCGATCACCGAGTTCGGATCATAAGACGCTTCGGCGGCAGGAGGCGGAGCTTTCTTCTGCGCTTGCTCGACCTGATTGTTGCCGCCAACGCCGGTGATAAGCGAGAGGACCCCAAACACGACCGCGCCGGCGAGCCCGGCACCTACGATCATTTTCTTGTTGTCCCACTGGACCGCGTTCAGGGAAGGAATGCGGTTGGGGCGATCGACCGCAGCGCTGCGATCGATTTCCGTCACATCGGGCGTGGCGTCGACGTCGAATCTCTTATCAGACACATCAGTTCTCCGTCGTTCGCTCAACGACTTCGGAGGCCGTGTCCGATTTGGGATCACGGCCATAGAAGCTCGGGCTTTCGTTGTAGATGCAGAGGACCACCTTTCCCCGGCGCAGTCGCATCTCCTTGTAGACGCCGTGAACGACAATAAACTCGTCGCGCACGTCGAACGCGGCCGTCGCCTCGCTCCCGTCCGGGTTCACGGTGAAGATGGCGGGGATCTCACGTTGGTTCGGAAACCGCAGGACGGTGAACTGCCCGTTGTCACTGATTTCGGACGGCTGCAGCGCAGTCGCTCCCTGGACCTTGTAGTCGAGATTGCGCGTCCCCTCGAGGACGCCAAGGTCGAGCGCCGTCTTGATCGCCCCGTTCTGCGCGGCGAGCGCCGCGGCAAGCTGTGCGCGCTGGGCCGCGAGGCGGGCCTGTTCCGCCTCATAGACCGGGTAGCGGAGACGCACCTTGAAGAACGTCCCCGGCGATCGTGCGCCGGCGACGGCCGACAACTCGAACGTGTAGTTACGCTTGATCCCTTGGAACTCCGTCACGACTATCAAGTTGGTCGCCCCGGCGCGCTCGCGTGGCTTCACGAACAACGAATTGTCAGCCGGGGCGACTTCCCAAGAAATCGTATCGCCCATCGCGACGAACTTGATGACTTCGCCTGGCGCGAACTCAATCTGTGTCGCGGTGCGGAAAGCGCTCCGGATTTGGATCACGTTGCCGTCCGTATAGTTGACCTCGCGAATGCGGTGGTCGGGACCGAACTGGACAGGGGTTTGCGCCAATGCCGGCGAGCTGATGAGCGCGCCGATCGCCACCGCCATGAGGAGGATGGGTTTCATCGTGTCGGCACCTCCACGTCGGCTCGATAAGATTTAACCTGAAACCCGAGCGGGTTGGCGAATCGGCCAATTTCGGTTTCCGGCTTCGACAACACGTCGAAAGTGATGGTCGCGATGGCGGGGGTTTCGATCACTTGCTGATCGCGCTGGAGACGCTTTACGAACCGCACCTGCGCCACGTTCGGCGAAATGAACGCGACAGAGCGGATCGCAACAAACACTGCGTCGCTGGCCGTGAACTGGTTTTGCGGCGAGTCCGGATTGTCCTTCTTGTAGAAGGCGGTCCAGCGGTTCTGTTCCTCGCGGGCCGATAGAGCCAGGACCTTGCGGTAGAATTCCTCGCGCGCCTGCGGAATCCAGCCCTCGCGCGTGCGAACATAATCGGCGAGGAAGTATTTCCGGATCGCCTCGTCATAGGTGATTGTCTTATCGCCGCGCAGCTCTTGGGTGACTTCCGTTGCCCCCGTCGAGCGGTCGACCGTGACGACATAAGGAACAACAGTCTTCAGCGGCGAGAGCGCCATGACCGAGCCTACGCCCACGATCGCCAGCACGCTGGCGACACCGGCGACCATCCAAGCAACGCGGCGCGAGCGGGTCGCGTCCACGAACCTATCCCGATCCCAGCTTTCCGCTTCCGCGAAATATGCCTTGAGATCCTCGTCCTTGTCTTTGACCCCAATCGCCATATCAGCAGCTCGCGTGTGTGGTTGGCAGCGCCGCCGTAGGGCCGGCGCTGGGTTCGATCGCGCCGATCGCCGGCACCTTGCCCGCTTGGGTCGCGTTTGGCCCTTGTGAAGGCGGTACCGCACTTTCGGCGGGGAAAAGGTTGGTGGTCGGCGCCGGCGCAGCTTCGAGCGCAGGTGTGCCACGTGGCACACCTGGCGCATTCGCCGGGCCTTCGGCAGACGTCATGTTCCTGGGAGGCACGGTCGGCAGGACCGTCCCGTAGGGATTGGCGGGCCGCTTCTGACGACCGTTACAACGTGGCAGCTTGTCGTCCTTCGCAGCGGTCGCAGGAACCGAGGGGATCAATGTCAAAAGGGCGAGAGTCGCTAGTGCTGAACCGAACTTCATGTCGAACTCCTGCTATGTATTGTTGCGCAGCGTCCCGCCGCCGGTCCCGGCGCGCGCTCGGGAGTAGGCCGCACGAGCAGCGAAGACCGTGCTTTTGCCCGCTGTTCTGACGGAAGCCGCCAACGGGGCCGCGACGGCGGCATTAGCAAACTGCGTAGCCAGCGATGCACCGCCCCCGCCAAGGCCGGCTGCCAGACCTGGCACCTGTAGGAAAAAGAAAAAGCCTAGTGCATAGAAACCCAACGCCTTCGCGGCAGCAAATACCAGAGGGTCGTCATTAGTTATGGAGTCAACGAAGGCATCGCCGGTATTAGTAATGAAAACGGTGACAAGCAGCGCAAACGCTACGAGCACAACATAATTAACGATATTTCCCAACCACTGGAAGAAGAACGAGCGAGTGGCGTCGAATAGCAATGCTGCTACGAAAACCGGACCAACTGCCGCGAGAAGGGCAAGAGCGAATAGCGCAAATGCACATATTGCGAACCCTAAGGCAGCAGCTAGAAGTGCACTGATGATCACGACAACCGAGATCACTTCACAAGCAATAATCTCGTCCCAGTTATTAGAGAAGCCGGCCCAGTTTGTACCTTCCTGATCGGTATTCTGCTGGACAATCTCCCTCATTCGTCCGATGGCCCTCAAGGAACCGTTCATCATATCGTCGAAGAAGTCGCCCAAGCCGTTGACGTTTGAAGCCCCGACCGCGTTGGCCACTTCACTCGGAAGGCCGTCCATTGCTAGCAGGCCGACCGAAGCTCCATAGAGCGATGTTACTGCGAAGACGACTGCGGCCAACTTCGTTGCCCGATAAATGAGTTCACGAAAAGGATACTCGACAGCACCCCGAATAACGGCGATACCCAACAGAATGATGTATATTGTGACGCCGACACGAAGCGGACCCGAGATCCACCCAACCATTCCGGCATAAACAGCGATGATACCTGCTAATGCGCCGTCAAGGGCCGTAAACATTTGCTCAAATATACTAAAGCTCATGTCAGCCCTTTCGCTAGACGCTATTTACCGGCGTTGAGTAGTTTATCGGTGTCTGCCCGGCGTGATAGAGACTGCTTAGCACCATCTACATTATTGCAATTCTGGAAGATTACCGACGGCCAGGTAGCAACAGGACGCTGCGAAGCCTTCCACGTGTCGCAAATGGCGTCCATTTCTCTCATCTCGGCGTTATTCGCGACGTAGTAACCGACCGTCCGAGCCGGCATGTCGGATCGCAATTCATTATCCGGTGCCGACGTTGTGTTCGATCCGCACCCCACGAGCGCCAGCAAGAGGAGGGCTGATCCTCCCCTGCGGTTCATCGACCGGCCTCAAGGAACTGCTGAGTTTCGGCGCGACGCGACAATTGACTGCGCTGGTAATCCGCCTCGACCTTCGCCCGGCGCTGAATCTCGATCGCCTGCAAAGCCATTTGATCGTTCATGATCTGCGCCTGTTCGAGCTGCAGCCGCGCCGACATATCGGCACGTTCCGCCGCCGACGTCGCGGTGTTGAGGCGCCCACGCAGCTCTTCGAGCCCTAGGCGGCGGTTCGACACCGCGTCGCCTACGTTGCCCGCCAGGCCCGCTGTGACGGCCGCCTCGCGCGCGCCCTGCTCGGATGCGGCGCGCTGCTCAGCCGTTGCCGAACCCGAAATACGCCCGACCAGGTCTTGATAGACGTCATTCGCCTTCCCGCGCAGGCCGCCCACCGCGTCGACGTTGCCGCTGGTGTAGCCGTCGAGGCTGGCGGATGACACGTCACTGCCGCGCAGAATATCGTTCTTGAGGCGCTGGGCTTGAGCACCGATGTCCGTCGCCTTGTTGAGATCGCGATAAAGCTTCTGCGCTTCATCGATCTGCTGTCGGGTCTGCGCCACGATCTTCTGCGTCTCGGCGAAGGCCGCGCGCGCTTGGTTCAGCTCTTGAAGCTGACGCGCGAAGGCGCTCGGATCATGGACGATACCCCCGAACTGCGCGTGCGCCGTGCCGGCGAACATGAGCGCTGATCCTGACAGCGCGAGGGTGACGAGCTTCATTCTACGCATGTCCCTTCTCCTTCAGCTTGGACGACGACGTTGGTGGAATACGGGGAGCCAGGCCGCAGGGTCGGGCCCGAACTCGGCAGCGGCCTGGACGGCGATCGACGTCGTTTCCGCTCGTCCCGACAAGACCGCGAGCTCATTATCGAGCCCGGAGAGGTCCAGCTCGACCACGACGCTGTCATGGCCTTGCTTGACGAGAAACTTGCGCGATTCCGGCGACAATTCTTCGCGGATGAGCTGATATTCGGCGTCGGTCAGCGAGAACCCTTCAACATAGTCGCGACGCGCCCCTTTGGGATTGGGGAGCATGACCTGCGTCGCGACCTGTTCAAGGATCGAGTGTGCAATGTCGCTCTTTAGCGCATCAGCCGGCGACTGCGTGGCGAACACCATCAGCGCATTGCGCTTTCGGTAAGTCTTCAGGCCGTCTTGCGCGAAGCTCCGGAACGCATCGTCGCCCAGTGCCTTCCAGAACTCGTCGACGGCAATGATCGTCCGCTCGCCAGTCAGCAGCTTGTCGATCCGGTGAAACAGATAGAGCATCAGCGGCGTGCGGATTTCGCCATTGTCGAGGAAGTCCGTCATGTCGAAGCCCATGAACCGGGTATCGAGCTTCATTTCGTCTTCCGCGTTGTCGAAGACCCACCCCATCGCCCCGCGCGAGGTCCACTTCTCCAGGCGCGCCCCAATCCCGCCCGCGTCGGCCATGCCGAGCATGGTTCGCAGCGCGTCGAGCGAGCGCGCATCGCGTGGGAGCCGCATGACCGCCGCGATACCCTCGTCGATCATCCGCTCTTCCTGAACGGTGATCGGGCGGCTCTCGGCACGGACGAGCTGGCGAACCCACAGCGACAGCCAGGCCCGGTCCTCGGCAGTGTTCTCGAGCGCCTTCAAAGGGGCAAACCCGGTCGGCGTGCCGTTGGCGAGCGTAAGATACGTACCGCCCGAGGCCAGTACGAAGATCTGCGCACCCTTATCCTTGTCGATGAATATCTGACGCGCGCCGGTCTTCTCGGCTTGCGCCATGAGGAAGTTGACGATGACCGTCTTGCCGCCGCCCGACGGGCCGATGACCAGCGTGTGGCCCAGGTCGCGCTTGTGGAAGCTGAAGAAATAAGGGCTGCGCGCGCTGGTCTTGAGCAGCGCGATCGCATCACCCCAATGATTTCCCGTGGCGAGGCCGGCGGGGTAGGTGTGGAAGGGCGAGAACGCCGCGAAGTTCAGCGACGTGATCGGCGCCGGCCTTGCCCGCCATGCGAAATTGCCGACGAGCTGACTCCAATAGGCGGCTTCGAGCGCCGCGCCCTCACGCGCCGCGACCATGCCGGTGTCGGCGAGCGCGGCTCGGGCGATCGACATATTGTCGCGCAGCCCCTTGAGGCTGTCCGAATACACCGCCAACGTGAAATGGTGATCCCCCAGGACGAAGCGGTTCGACATGAGATCGTCGGCGGCATCGACGAGATCGAGCATCTGACTGACGGCACGATCGTCGGCGTTCTCCATCTGCTTTTGCCGCAGGCGGAACCGTTCGGAAGCCGCGGCACGGCCCAGGAAGGTGAAGGATTGCGTCAGCACGAACGCGAAATCGACGGCCAACAGGGATTCGAACTGGCGGGGCGTCGTGGTCGCCGGATACTCGCGGATGCCGAATATGCCGCCGAACGCGCTGCGATCGGCGTCACGGACCTCGACCGTCTCGCCGCCGAAGACCACACGCTGTCGATAAAGGGCGCTGCCCAGGTGGCCGCGAATGATCGGGACGCGGCGATGCCGCCCCGTCATCACCATTTCCGCGACTTCCATCGTTTCCGAGAACTTCAGGCCGTTATGCCCGTAGATCGACAGCCGCCGCGGTGAGCAGCGATCCATCAGCTTCTCGAAATCGCGCGCCTTGTCCTCGAGCGCCTCCAGCAGATCGGCGTCGAGCGCATCGGCTTCTTCTACCGCCTTCGACTTGTTCTTGAAGAGCTGGACGAGAATGTCGGCACCGTGGATCGCAGGCCGCAGCACCAGCGTCACGAAGAAGCGGTTGATGAACATCCGCTCCTTGTTCATGCGCGCGAAATAAGCCGCGTCGAGATCGCGCGCGAAGCGCGAGCGGAAATTGCCGCCCGGATATTGCTCGACGCGCGAGCGCACGAGATGCGTCCAGATCGACAGGCGATCGTCGTGCAGGTTGCGAAGCATTCCGTTGAGCTTGGCGTGCCAATCATTGAGATCGCGCACGTCGGCGGTCTCAAAGGCGCGGCCCTGCAGCTCGAACGTCAGCATGATCGCGCCGGAATCGAGCATCACGACTTCGTCCGTCACGTGCCGCGCGTAGGGCAGGAACTTCGTCGGC
>NZ_LSKG01000050.1:0-3750 GCF_001557005.1 Sphingomonas sp. CCH15-F11
GCGCGGCAGCCGCACCGCCGCCCGCGCCGCCGCCCAGGGCGAGCGCCTTCTTCGCCTCAGCCAGCTCGCGCTCCAGCCGCCGGCGTTCCTCGACCAGCGCGACGACGCGCGCCGGCACCTCGTCGGGCGCGGCCTTCAGCACGCTCGCCGCCTCGCGCAGCCGGTCCTCGCGTGCGGTCAGCCACTGGCGCGCCGCCTCGCCGGTCAGCGCCTCGATGCGCCGCACCCCGCTCGACACCGCGCTTTCGCCGATGATCTTGAACAGCGCGATGTCGCCCAGCGCGTTGACATGCGTCCCGCCGCACAGCTCGACCGAATAGCTCGCATCGGTGCCGCGTCCCATCGACAGCACGCGCACCTCGTCGCCATATTTCTCGCCGAACAGCGCCAGCGCGCCCGCCGCCACCGCGTCGTCGGGGGTCATCAGCCGCGTCGTCACCGCGTCATTGCCCCGGATCTGGGCGTTCACCTCCGCCTCGATCGCTGCGATGTCGTCCGCGCTCAGCGCGGTCGGTTGCGAAAAGTCGAAGCGCAGCCGGTCGGGCGCGACCAGGCTGCCCTTCTGCGTCACATGCCCGCCCAGCCGGTGGCGCAGCGCCGCATGCAGCAGGTGGGTCGCCGAATGATTGGCGCGCAGCCGCGCGCGGCGATCGGCGTCGATCGCCAGATGCACCGTATCGCCGACCGCGATCTCGCCGCTGTCGATCCGGGCATGATGCGCGTGCAGCCGGCCCAGCGGCTTCGACGTGTCCTCGACAACCGCGGACAGGCCCCGGTCGTTGCCGATCGTGCCCGCGTCGCCCATCTGACCGCCGCTTTCGCCGTAAAAGGGCGTCTGGTTGGTGACGATCGTCACCGCCTCCCCCGCGCCCGCCCGCTCGACGCGCACGCCGTCGCGGACCAGCGCCACTACCTGGCCCTCGCCCGCATCCGCGGTGTAGCCGATGAACTCGCTCGACCCGACCTCGTCGGCGATGTCGAACCAGACCTCGTCACTCGCCTTCGCGCCCGATCCCTTCCAGGCGGCGCGCGCGGCCCGCTTCTGCTCAGCCATCGCGGCATCGAACCCGGCGCGGTCGACGCTGATCGACGCCGCACGCAACGCATCTTCGGTCAGGTCATAGGGAAAGCCGTAGGTGTCATAGAGCTTGAACGCGGTCTCGCCGGGCAGCGTGTCGCCCGCACCCAGCCCGCGCGTCGCATCGTCCAGCAGCCGCAGGCCGTTGGTCAGCGTCTGGCGGAACCGCGTTTCCTCCTGCAACAGCGTCGCCTCGATCAGCGGCTGGGCGCGCAGCAGCTCGGGATAGGCGCCGCCCATCTCCGCCACCAGCGACGGCACCAGCCGGTGCATCAGCGGGTCCTTGGCACCAATCAGGTGCGCGTGGCGCATCGCCCGGCGCATGATCCGGCGCAGCACATAGCCGCGCCCTTCATTGGCGGGCAGCACCCCGTCGGCGACCAGGAACCCCGACGCGCGCAGATGGTCGGCGATCACCCGGTGGCTGGCGCGGTGCGCGCCGTCGATCGCCGCGCCAGACAGCGCGCCCGATTCGTCGATCAGCGCGCGGAACGTGTCGGTGTCGTAATTGTCGTGCACCCCCTGCAGCACCGCGGCGATGCGCTCCAGTCCCATGCCGGTGTCGATCGACGGGCGCGGCAGGTCGCCGACGATCTCGTTCGCCGCCTGGACATATTGCATGAAGACCAGGTTCCACACCTCGACAAAGCGATCGCCGTCCTCGTCCGGGCTGCCGGGCGGCCCCCCGGGGATGTGATCGCCATGGTCGAAGAAGATTTCCGAGCATGGGCCGCACGGGCCATCGTCGCCCATCGCCCAGAAATTGTCCTTGGTCGCGATGCGGATGATGCGGTCGTCGGGCAATCCCGCGATCTTCTTCCACAGATCGAACGCCTGGTCGTCGGTATGATAGACGGTGACGGTCAGCCGGTCCTTCGCGATCCCCCATTCGCGGGTGATCAGGTTCCACGCGAGCTCGATCGCGCGATCCTTGAAATAGTCGCCGAACGAAAAATTGCCGAGCATCTCGAACAATGTGTGGTGGCGCGCGGTATAGCCGACATTGTCGAGGTCGTTGTGCTTGCCGCCGGCGCGCACGCATTTCTGGCTGCTCACCGCAGTCGAATAAGGCCGGCTTTCCAGCCCGGTGAAGACGTTCTTGAACGGCACCATGCCCGCGTTCACGAACATGAGCGTCGGGTCATTGTGCGGGACCAGCGGTGCGCTCGGCACGCGGGCATGCCCCTCCCGCTCGAAATAGTCGAGGAACGTGCGGCGGATGTCGTTGGTCGATGTCATGCCCGCTGATCTAGGCGGTGGCGCGCCACACCTCAAGCGACAGAAATGCCGCCTTCGTCACGCCCCGTCCCGACGGAGCGGCGCGCCGGGGGTTGCCATTCGCGCCCCGGGGCGGCACCCCTTGAACTGACAGGGCCGCAACGCGCCACGCATGATTGACCAGAGGAACGACGACGCATGGCCAAACGGCTGACCTATTACATCCTGATCGCACTGGTGCTCGGGCTGATCGTCGGCTGGGGGCTGAATGCGGCGATCGACGACGGCGGCGGCGCGGGCACCGCCCAGCTCAAGGAGATTGCCGGATATCTATCGATCATCACCACGGTGTTCCTGCGCCTGATCAAGATGATCATCGCGCCGCTCGTCTTCTCCACGCTGGTGGTCGGCATCGCACATATGGGCGACAGCTCGACTCTAGGCCGCGTCGGCTTCCGCTCGCTCGCCTGGTTCGTGTGCGCCAGCCTCATCTCGCTGTCGCTGGGCCTGGTCCTCGTCAACTTGCTCCAGCCGGGCGTCGGGCTCAACCTGCCGCTGCCCCCCACCGATGCCGCATCGGGGGTCGCCCAGGCGGGCTTCAACCTCAAGGATTTCGTCGCGCACCTCGTCCCCGCCTCGATGATCGAGGCGATGGCGAGCAACGAGATCCTTCAGATCGTCGTCTTCTCGGTGTTCGTCGGCGTGGCACTCACCGCGGTGGGCGAGAAAGGCGCGCCGCTCGTCCGCGCGCTCGAGGGGCTGGTCGCGGTGATGCTCCAGATCACCGACTATGTGATGCGTTTCGCCCCCTTCGCGGTGTTCGCCGCGGTCGCGGGCACGCTGGCGGAGCGCGGCCCGGGCGTGATCGGCGACCTCGCCTATTTCATGGCCAGCTTCTATATCGGCCTTTTCCTGCTGTGGACGATCCTGCTCGGCGTGGCGTTCGCGATCATCGGCCCGCGCGTCGGCCAGCTGATCCGCTATCTGCGCGATCCGATCCTGCTCGGTTTCTCGACCGCCTCGTCGGAGGCCGCGTATCCGCGCACGCTGGAGGCGCTCGACCGCTTCGGCGTGCCGCCGCGCATCGCCAGCTTCGTGCTGCCGCTCGGCTATTCGTTCAATCTCGACGGGTCGATGATGTACATGACCTTCGCGTCGATCTTCATCGCGCAGGCCTATGGCATCGACTTGAGCTGGGGCCAGATGATCACGATGCTGCTGGTGCTGATGATCACGTCAAAGGGCGTGGCGGGCGTCCCGCGCGCCAGCCTGGTGGTCATCTCCGCGACGCTCGCGCTGTTCGACATTCCCGAAGCCGGCTTGCTCCTGATCCTCGCGGTCGATCACTTCCTCGACATGGGGCGCACCGCGACCAACGTCATCGGCAACGCGATCGCCGCCAGCGTCATCGCCAAGTGGGAGGGCGGGCTCGACGCACCCGAATCGCCCACGAT
>NZ_LSKG01000051.1:0-1192 GCF_001557005.1 Sphingomonas sp. CCH15-F11
CGATCAGCACATGCCAGGGGTGGCGACCCGCCAGCGGCGCGCGCGCGCCGGGCAGATGCGCGAGCACCCGGTCGAGCGAGTCGCCGGGAATGATCTCGAAGCTCTCGACCGCTTCGCCCGCGCGCTCGATCCGGCGCAGCAGTTGCAGCGCGGCAGCCGGCGATGCCAGTCCCGCCCAGGCGACCGCGCGCGCGCCAATCGCCGGCACCAGGCGGAGCGTGGCGGCGGTGACGATGCCCAAGGTTCCCTCCGCGCCGATCAGCAACTGGTTGAGATCGTAGCCGCGATTGTCCTTTCTGAGCGCGGCGAGGCCGTCATGCACCTGGCCGTCGGGCAGCACGGCCTCCACCCCCGCCACCAGCTGGCGCATCGTGCCGTGGCGCAGCACCTGGGTGCCGCCGGCATTGGTCGAGACGAGCCCGCCGATCGTCGCGCTGCCCCGCGCGCCCAGCGTCAACGGAAAGCGGCGACCGACCCCGCCGGCGGCGTCGTGCAGCGTCGCCAGGATGACGCCGGCCTCCGCGACCGCCAGCCCCGCCTCGCCCGAGATCTGGCGGATCCGGTCCATCCGGCGCAGCGACACGATCAGGGCCGATCCGTCGGACGGCGGCGTTGCCCCCCCGACCATCGACGTATTGCCGCCCTGGGGCACCAGCGCGACCCGGTGGTGCGCAGCCAGCCGGACGATCGCCGCGACCTCGTTCGTGTCGGCGGGACTGAGCAGCGCCGCGGCGCGCCCGTGCCAGCGGCCGCGCCAGTCGGTCGTCCACGGCGCGATCTCGCCGGGATCGGTGGTCACCGCGCGTGCGCCGAGCATGGCCCGCACGTCGGCGATCAGCGCGCGCTGGGCCGGCGTCGCCGCCGGATCGGGCAGGGTCGCGTCCATTGCGGGACGGCGCTATCATGCAACGTCGCTTGCGGCCAGTTCATCGCGGGTTAAATTCGCCAACCACAATAGGGTGAAGATGGCACGGCCTTTGACATATCTGACGCTGCTCGCCGCCGCCGCCTGTCCCAGCCCGGTGCCCGCGCAGGTCGCGCCCCCCGCCGACCCGCCCCGCAACGATACCGGTCGGGTGGTGACGCGCACGATGCGCGTGCAGCAGCGGATCATCATTCGCGTGCCCCGCGCACCGGTGACGCCGGCGGCAGCGCGGTCGATCCCGCCATTGCCGCCGATGAACTGGGTCGA
>NZ_LSKG01000052.1:0-4416 GCF_001557005.1 Sphingomonas sp. CCH15-F11
ACCCATGGCCGCGTAACTTAAACCAAATCGCCTCCGGCAATCCCGGGGCGGTTCATACCGCTCGCCAATGAAACTGATCCCCTTTCATTAGCGGGCCGAGGGAGCGTGACAGGAAAGGCCTCCATGCAGGCCACTGATCGGAAATCGTGCCGAGCGCACGATTAGCGAGAATAGGCTCCTTCTGGATTAGAGTTTCGACCCAAGCTCCTTCACGAGCATCCGGATCGCGGACGGTTCCGATCACATCAGCAATCAGATGTTTCAAATGACGACGAGTTTTGTTGGTCCAAAGCAGCGCGTTGACCGCTCTGACATAGGCTTCGAACTCAACTAATCGTAGCCGTTCGAGCGAGCGCAAAACCGTGGCGCGGACGAACAAACTGTCTTGGTTTCGCCACGCATATTCGGCCAAGTCTCCGCCTGTGCGAAAACTCCGCGCCTGAAAATCGTCGAGCCAAGATTGGTGATTAAAACCAATTTTGGTTCCGCTACGGACGAGCAGGCCGCACCCTTCGCACCTGGCGATCGCCTCTTGATGGGCGGCCTCGTACTGATCGAGTGGCCTCCACAGCGTTTCTGTTTCCAGCATGTCTTCGGCGAGCTTGGTCATGAGAGCCAATGCGCGTGCCCGCAATTCGTCGGGGCCGAGGTCCGCTGTGGCAAGCCAGCGATCGAGCAATTCGCTGCTCTTGACGCCCGTAGGTTCAACTCCGCGCTGCACTAGCTGCACGAATAGCTTGAGTGCGAATGGCCGGCGCAGCGTCTGCTTTAGTGGATCAGAAAGAGCGGCGCCGTCGATCCCAAGCTCGCCGAGGAACTTGATAATCTGATCGACGGAGGGCAAGCCAAGTTTGAATTCTTCCGCGCGTAGGCGCTGAAATCTCGCATCGTGTGCCGCCTCAAAGGGGCGGGATGAAACCAGAATGTGAACCGGTAAGGACTGATCTTGAACCTCCTTGACCAGTCGAAGGAGCAAACGCATTCGCTCGGATGAGCGGTCCATGACGTCGCTCACCGCGTCGAGCTGATCGATTATCAGGTAAACCCGACCATTCTTGGCCAGAGCCGCTATTTCGATAGACAAAGGCCCCGCGAGACCCAGCGCTTTCCCAACCTCATCAATAGTCTGCACTGAGGGAGGGAGGGTGTCCGCTTTGATGCCGAAAACCACATGTCCGTCGCTTTCCAGATCCTCGGTCAGCTTGGACAACAATGCCGATTTCCCCGAACCAGCTTCGCCGATTAGAAGCGCTGTCCCGCTCTTGGCGCTTTCAAAGTGACGTTTAAGCCGATCAAGCTCCGGCCGGAGCAATTCGGCGCCTGAAATGTCGCGCGGCCAGTCGCGCAGCTCCGTCGAGCCTTGCTTCGCGTCTTTTCGCGCATCTTCTAGATCAACAGACGCAATGCTTTCGGCGCGCTCACTCCGCTCCAAAATCGCGCGGATGACACCTGTTTCAGAGAGGATTTGCTCTGTCGCTAGATAGTGTGCGGATTCGCGCCAGAATTCCGATGCATAGAGCTGCGAACGAAGCTCCCTAATGATGCTCGAAAATGCGGCTAGAAGCTGAGGCCGCTCGGTTTGAAAAATGCGGACGAGCACTTCGTCCGCAGAAGAGTTGGTCGCAAAGCGCTCGACGAACATTTCTACAAAGTCACGGGCAAGTGCGTCAGCATCCGGCACTCTGGACGGGTCTTTTATCGTCGCCTGGAGAAGCGGAATAAATACGCCTGACACGAAGCTGGTGGACCGCAAGTCTTCTGCCAAGGCGGGAGCGTTGGTTATTCCCGCCTCAATGGCAGCGGCGCCGATTGCAGAAATTTCTTTCTTTGCGTTGGCGGACTTGAATAGCTGCAAGCCCTTGTCGGCGGCGTATCCCACTACGGCCTCTCCGATCGCCCCAAAAATGATCTCTGCGAGCATGCGTTCTTCCAATGCCTACCTCGCTTAAGTTGGATGCAACCGAGATCGAAAAACAAGGCCTGTCCATCGATTACGGAGGCGCTCGCGCCAAGGAATTCTGTATGCGCATGGAATGCTCAAGAGATGCGGGCATCTTGCGGTTACGTGGAGAACGTCGGCTAACCGGCATCGCCCCGCCAAAAGCGGACAGGCGACTACCGGCCCAAGAGCCGGCTTCCGAAGGTCCGCACATGAACCTGGAGCTGGGAAGGAACCGCTAACGCGGGCTTGGGCGACGGTTCGACCTTCGTTGCGATGCTGCGCAAGCGAGACGCCGGACCTCCTTCGACCACGCAGTCAAAGCTGCACGCTTTTCGTCGAAATAGTGGTGCCGCTGGTATACGCCGACAATGCCAGAACGCGCCCCGGAGAGATGGTTCAACACTGCCTCGGTCACCTCAAGCCGCACGCCAAGCCGCTGCAAGCCGGTAGCCATGGTCCGACGCAGGTCGTGCAGCGTCCAGTGCGGCACGGGCTCTGCCAAATGCTTTTCCAGATCATCGCGGATACGGGTCATTGCCTTGCTAAAACCGCTCGGTCCCACCTCCCAGTTGCCGCGCGCCGGGATGAGCTTGTCGCCGCGATCGTGATCGATCAGCGACTTCACGATCTCGAGCACGAGCGGTGACATCGGCACGAGATGCGCCACCCCGTTCTTCGCGCGCTCTCCGGGAATGGTCCACAGCTGCCGCTCAAGGTCGAATTCGGACCGTTCCGCCTCGAACACTTCATTGCGGCGCTGGCCTGTCAGCAAGAGCAGCTTGATGGCAGGCCCGAACGGCGCCCCCTCCCCTTCGAGCACATGCCACAGCGCACCGATCTCCTTGTCGGACAGGACTCGCTCGCGCGGCTTCGGCTTGGGTGGCCGCCCGGCGTCCCGGCACGGATTCGCGGGCAGACGGTCGAGGCGGGGCAACGCCCAGGTGTAGAAGGCCGAGAAATACGAGAGGATGTTCCGCGCCATGACAGGCGAGCGCTTCGCAATCCCATCGATGAAATGCGTGATCTCGCTTCGGGTGATACCATCGGCCGCTCGATCGCCGAACTCAGGCAGGATGTGACGCTTGAAGATACGCTCAATCTCGGCACTCCCTCGCAGATGCGCCTTTGCTTGCTTGTAGGCCGGCCAGAGCGAATTGACCGTGTGGCCGGCCGCAGTCCGCTTCTGTGGCTTTGGCAAGCTCGCGACGGGGTCCGCCTTGATCTCGACGTCCGACAAGATTTGCCGTGCCTTCTTTCGTGCCTCCGCGAGCGGCAGGCGCTCCGAGTAGCGACCGAGCGTGATGTTACGGTATTTGCCCGCGACGCGCTTGCGCAGGACGAAGCTCTTCGCGCCGGACACGCCAACGCGCAAACGCAAGCCTGGCACGATTGCGTCGAGATACTCTGCCTGTCCGCTCTCGGGTGGCCGAAGCGCCCGAATCTTTGCGTCGGTGAGTGCCGCGCTACCTTTGCCGCTACCTAGAGACATAGCCGCTGATTTCCACTCAGTTTAGGTAGCACCGCCGCTACCTTAGGTAGCATTTGGCGGAAATACCGTGCGATTGAGTGAGACAGTCTGGCACATAAGCTATTGAAAACAAGACGTCGATGGACGTCAGCGAACCCATTTGGTAAAGCTCTTAATCAGCGGGTCCTAGGTTCGAGCCCTAGTGCGTCCACCATTTTTTAAGCATCGGTATGTCGACGGTTCTTCCGGCCGCGGAGGCCCACATATTTGTGTCCGGGTGAGAATTGTTCCGGGCCATGCGCGGCAAACCAGCCGCTCGATGCCGCGCCGAAGAGTGGGCCGGCAGCGCGTCGTTTCGGGGCGTAAAGCCCGTAATCGGGCTTGGCGGACGGACCCGAGCCGGGCGTCTCCGGCTGCCCGAAGATCGCGCGTTATTCGCGCACTTCGTCAGCCATCTTGAACCACACCATTTCGGCCTGCCAGCCATTTGCAGCGGCCGCCTTCGCGAACTGCGCCTGCCATTGCGGGCCGTGATTGCCATCCATCAACCCTTCGGAAAACCCGCCCTTGCCGGTCAGCAACAGAATGCCCGACCAGCCGCTATGATCGGCATCGATCTGCAAGCGGTAACGGTCGCCACCCAGGTCGGCGATTGGCGTTCCGGTCTTTTCCAGACCCGTAAAGGTCGCGCGATTGGGGATGATCGTCGAAATCGCGCCGCTTGGCTCGATGCCGTAGAGCGCGAAGTCGAGGCCCGGGTTGGCGAGATCGAGACTGACGACCGCGCGCCCGCCAACTTTACCTGCATAGGCGCTGTCCGGGGGCAGCACGCTCATCTCGAACTTGCGCTGCGGGACCGACAGCCGCGCGCCGTCGGTCGAACGGATCGCGCGGAACGCATCGATGGCGGTGCATTCGGAGCCGCTGATCGGCGCGACCTCCGAAAAATCGGTGGCCGCCACGCGCCCGCCCCCGCGACGATCGCGATCGACGATCTGCCGCCGCT
>NZ_LSKG01000053.1:0-8155 GCF_001557005.1 Sphingomonas sp. CCH15-F11
GGCGCAGGGGCCCCCGCAAAGTAGTACTTTGCGGGGAACCCCGAAGGCCGGGGCCTCTGGCAGAATTAGCGCTGCCCCCTCCCCCTCGCCCCAATCCCGCATTCCCATCCGCGCCGTGCCCGCTATATCGCGCCGCATGACAAAGCTTGCCGACCTGGCCGACGAATATGGCTTCCTCGATCCCGACGACCGCTACCGCCTGCTGATCGACCTTGGCCGCGCGCTCGCGCCAATGCCCGAAGCGCTCAAGACCGATGCGACGCTGGTGCGCGGGTGCTCCGCCTCGGTCTGGGTCTATCCGACCGTGCGCGACGACGGCACGCTGCACTTCCTGGCCGACAGCAATGCCGCGATCACCAAGGGGATCATCGCGCTCGTGCTGCTCACCGTGCAGGACCAGCCGCCGCCCGCGATCCTGGCGACCGACATCGACGCCGCGCTCGCGCCCTTCGACCTCAAGAACCAGCTCAGCTCCAACCGCACCCAGGGCATTCCGAACATGATCGCGCTGATCCGCGAAACGGCCGCGCGCTACGCCGGGTGAACGCGACGGCGCTTTCGCATGGGGGAAACTGGTCCTATGGCACTCAAATTCATCCCTCACCGCTCATGTTGAAATGCTGACTCATCCGTGTCGTCTTTGAGCATCATACCCCAGACTTTCCCGTCACCCCGGCCTCGCGCCGGGGTCCCGCTTCTTCTTGTGGCGGATCAGGCAGCGGGACCCCGGGTCAAGCCCGGGGTGACGGTAGAAGGTCGGCCGCGCTTGGCTTCAAACTCCAACGCTGGGTCAGCCGCTCAAAATCCGAGGTCCGGGAAAGACTGGTTCGCACACCACCACAAGGACGCTCGATGACCCTGACCGTCGCCATCCAGATGGACCCGCTGGACCAGATCAACATCGCCGGGGATTCGAGCTTCGCGCTCATGCTCTCGGCCCAGGCGCGTGGACACCGGCTGTTCCATTATGCGCCCGAGGACCTCAATTATTCCGCCGGCCGCGTTTGGACGCGCGCGCATCCGGTCACCGTGCGGCGCGAGGTCGGCAACCATTTCGACTTCGCCGATCCGATCCGCCTCGACCTGGGCGAGGACGCGGATGTCGTGCTGATGCGCCAGGACCCGCCCTTCGACCTCGGCTACATCACCGCCACCCATCTGCTCGAACGGATCAGCGACCGGACTTTGGTGGTCAACGATCCCGCATCGGTGCGCAACGCGCCCGAAAAGGTCTGGGTGCTCGATTTCGCGCAATATATGCCGCCGACGCTGGTCACGCGATCGGTCGACGAAGCCCGCGCCTTCCTGGCCGAACATGGCGCGGTCGTGGTCAAGCCGCTGCACGGCAATGGCGGCAAGGCGATCTTCAAGATCGACGCCGACGGCCAGAACCTGTCCTCGCTGATCGAGGTGTTCAACCAGGCCTATCGCGAGCCGCACATGGTCCAGGCGTTCCTTCCCGAAATCGCGAAGGGCGACAAGCGCATCGTGCTGGTCGACGGCGAAATCGCGGGCGCGATCAACCGCCTGCCCGGCGAGGGCGAAATCCGGTCGAACCTGGCGGTCGGCGGATCGGCGATTGCGACCGACCTGACGGAGCGCGAGCGCGAGATCTGCGCCGCGCTCGGCCCGGAGTTGAAGCGGCGCGGGCTGATCTTTGTCGGCATCGACGTGATCGGCGGCCACTGGCTGACCGAGATCAACGTGACCTCGCCGACCGGCATCGTCGCGATCGACCGCTTCAACGGCACCGATACCGCCGGCATGATCTGGGACGCGATCGAGGCGCGCGTCGCCGCACGGAGCGCGCGCCATGGGTGACTGGATCCGCGAGCTGATCGAACAATCCTCCTATCTGGGCGTGTTCCTGCTGATGCTGCTGGAAACCGTGTTCCCGCCCATCCCGTCGGAAATCATCATGTCGCTGTCCGGCCTACAGGCGGCGCGCGGCACGATGACCTTGTGGGGCGTGATCCTGGCCGGCACAGCGGGCGCGATGCTCGGCAACGTCCTGTGGTACGCCTTTGCCCGATGGCTGGGCTACGATCGGTTCAAGCCGATCATCGACCGCTGGGGCCGCTGGCTGACGCTCGACTGGCGCGAAGTGAAGCGGGCGGATGCGTTCTTCGACAAATATGACCACTGGTTCGTCTTCCTCGGCCGGATGATGCCGACGATCCGCTCGCTGGTGTCGATTCCCGCCGGGCTGTTCGAAATGCCGTGGCGCGAATTCCTGATCTGGTCGACGCTCGGCACGCTGGGCTGGACCACGGCGCTGGCGGTCGCGGGCTATGAGCTGGGTTCGCGCTATGCTCAGGTCGACGAATGGCTGGGACCGGTGTCGACCGGGGTCATCATCGCAATGGTCGCCTATTATGTGATCCGGGTGTTCACCTGGAAACCGCGGGAGGAGTGAGGCGATAAAGCCCCTCCCCTTCAGGGGAGGGGTTGGGGTGGGGCCTGTCCGCTGGCCGCGACGCTGTTTGACACGCCTCACGTCGCCCCAGCCCAGGCTGGGGCCTCAAGCCGCAGTGTCCACCCTTGCGGCACGAGATGCCAGCCTGCGCTGGCATGACGGGTTGGGGTGCACCCTCACGCCCGCGGATGCGCGTTGCGATAGACGTCCATCAGATGCGCGGCATCGACCGCGGTGTAAACCTGCGTCGAGCTCAGGCTCGCATGTCCGAGCAGTGCCTGGAGCGCGCGCAGATCGGCCCCTCGACCCAGCAGATGCGTGGCGAAGCTGTGGCGCAGCGCATGCGGCGTGGTGCGATCGCCCAGCCCCAGCCGCACCCGCGCCCGGCGCACCGACCGGCGGATGATCGCGGGCGACAACGGTCCGCCGCGCGCGCCCCGGAACAGCGGCGCATCGCGCGCAACGCCAAAGGGGCACAGCCGCACATACGCCTCGATCGCCTCGCGCACCTGCGGCAGCAACGGCACCAGCCGCGTCTTGGCCCGCTTGCCCGTGACGACCAGCGTCTCGCCCAGCGGCAGGATCGCGCCGGTCAGCGCCATCGCCTCGCCGATGCGCAGCCCCGCGCCATAGAGCAGCATCAGTACCGCCCAGTCGCGTGCCGAAATCCACGCTTCGTCCGATTGCTCCGCGACATCCTCGGCCAGTGCCACCGCTTCGTCGGGCGCGATCGGCCGCGGCACGCCTTTCTTGACGCGCGGGCCTTTCAGGCGCGGCAGTTCCGCCCCCTCCCCGCCCGCGAACTTCAGGAACGCGCGCACCGCCGACAATTCGCGCGCCGCCGACAGATTGCCGATCCCCTCGCCCCGCCGCGCCGCCAGGAACGCGCGCAGGTCCGCCGGGGTCACGCGGGCGAGCGCCGCCGCATCCACCTGCGCCCCCCAATGCCCGCCCAGAAACGCCAGCAACCGCTCCGCCGTCGCCTGATACGCCCGCACCGTATGCACCGACCGCCGCCGGTCGCGGGAGAGATGCGCCGCGAAAGCGAGTGGGAGCGGACCTGTCACGCGCGCGAGTCTAGCGTTGACCGCCACCGCGAAACAATCGAGTTTGGCGGGCGAAGCAAGGAGCCGACATGCTGCCCATCGCGATCATCCTTTTGCTGGCCCAGGCGAGCCCCGCGCCGGCCAGCCCAGCCCCGCTCGGCGGCGAATGGGTGGTCGATCTCAGCAGCAACCCGAACGACCCGCCCTATACCAAGCCGATGGTCCTCGACCTCAGGCCCGACGGCAGCGTCGCGGGCAGCTTTTACGACAGCACGATCGAATCCGGCCGCTGGAAAACCGACCGCAATCGGACCTGTGTGAGTTTCCGGACAAGTGACGGGGTCGGCCCCTATCACAGCGCCGCGTGCCTCGTCGGCGACAGCGTTCAGGGACAGACCTGGGCCGAACACCGCACCTTCCTGTTCAACTGGAACGCGGTGCGCAAATAACGGCCGTGCGCGGTCACCCGATCGTCTGGCCCGTCGCTTTCCAGTCGGCCAGGAAGCCTTCGATCCCCTTGTCGGTCAGCGGGTGCTTGACCAGCTGGCGGATCACCGAGGGCGGCGCGGTCATCACGTCCGCGCCGATCTTGGCGGCTTCCAGGATGTGGACCGGGTGGCGGACGCTGGCGACCAGGATTTCGGTGCCGAAGGCGTAATTGTCATAGATCAGCCGGATGTCGGCGATCAGCTCCATGCCGTCGAAGCCGTTGTCGTCGTGGCGGCCGACGAATGGCGAGATGAAGGTCGCCCCCGCCTTGGCCGCGAGCAGCGCCTGGTTGGCGGAAAAGCACAGGGTCACGTTGACCATCGTGCCGTCGCTGGTCAGCGCCTTGCACGCGCGCAGGCCGTCGATGGTCAGCGGCACCTTTACCGCGACATTGTCGGCGATCTTCCGCACGATCTCCGCCTCGCGCATCATGCCCTCGTAATCGAGCGCGACGACCTCGGCCGACACCGGCCCGTCGACGATCGCGCAGATTTCGCGGACGACCTCCAGGAAATCGCGCCCCGATTTGTGGATCAGCGACGGGTTGGTGGTGACGCCGTCGACCAGGCCCGATTCGGCCAGCGATCGGATTTCGGCGGTGTCGGCGGTGTCGACAAAGAATTTCATCGGGTGTGCTCCCTGGTTTAGCCGTCCTTTCGCCGATCGGTCCGCAGCGGGCAAGCGTTGCACGCTAATTTAACCAACGCCCGAATAGATCGGCGGGATGTTCGAACCCATCGTACCGCCAACGCCGGAAGAGGAGGGTCGTCAGCGTGCGCTCGACGCCCAGGCATTGCTGGATACGCCCCGCGAAGCCGCGTTCGACGCGCTGGTGCGCATTGCTGCCGAAGTCCTCGACGTGCCGGTGGCGATGCTCACCCTGGTCGACCGCGCGCGGGTGTGGACCAAGGCATCGACCGGCGTCGACCGGATCGAGCTGCCGCGGGCGAATGCGCTGTGCGACGTCACCGTCGCGAACGGCGATGTCGTCGAGATCAGCGATCTGTTGAGCGAACCGCAATTTGCCGACCGCATGGGCCTGACCGAGCATCACCAGATCCGCTTCTATATCGGCGCGCCGGTCACGGCGGCGATCGACCATGATGTCGAACCGCGGGTGATCGGCACGCTGTGCGGGATCGACCACCAGCCGCGCACGCTCACCGCGCGCCAGCAGGAACAGCTGCGCGAGCTGGCCGTGATCGCCGGAACGCTGATCGCGGCACGCACCAGCGCGCATCAGGCGATGACGCTGGCAGAAAGCGCGAGCGCGGGTGCCCAGGCGCTGCGCCGTCAGGAGCGGACCTTTCACCAGGCCGAGCGGCTGGCGATGATCGGTTCGTGGCGCTATTCGATCGTCGACAACACCGTCGTCTGGTCCGAGGGCGTGTATCGCATCCACGAGCTCGATCCCGGCAGCCCGCTGACCGTGGAAACCGCGCTCGATTATTATCCGCCGCACGCCCGCGCAGTCGTCAGCGATGCGCTCGCCCGCACGATCGAAACAGGCGAAAGCTTCAATTTCGAAGTCGATTTCGTCACCGCGCGCCAGCGGCCGTTGCGCGTGCGCTGTATCGGCGAAGTCGAGTTGGAAAAGGGGCGGCCGGTCGCGGTCACCGGCCTGATCCAGGACATCACCGAACGCTACATGATGGAACAGAGCCTCCGCCGGTCGGCGGCCGTCGACGAGGTGACGCGGATCGGCAATCGCGCCGCGTTCAACCGCGAGCTCGAGAACGCGATGGCGCGCGCGCGGCTGGGTGAGGCGCCGCTGACGCTGGTGCTGATCGATCTCGACGGGTTCAAGGCGATCAACGACACCCACGGCCACCTGACCGGCGACGACGTGCTGCGCGCGGTCGGGCGGCGGCTGCGCGCGCCCTATCTCGCCGACAGCTTCGCGGCCCGGCTGGGTGGCGACGAATTTGCCCTGATCGTCACCGACCCGGCGATCTGCGCGGATCCCGCCCCGACGATCGAGCGGCTGACCGGCGACCTCAAGCTGCCGGTCCATACGGGCCAGGGCGCGATCGGCATGTCGGGGACGCTCGGCTATTCGGAATTCAGCCCGCTGGTCACGTCGACCCGCGAGTTCATCCGCCGCGCCGACGCCGCGCTCTACGAGGCCAAGCGCCTCGAACGCGGCACGGCGCGCAGCTACTCCGGGCTGCTGTTTCGTCCGGGGGTCGCCACGCGGGCGGCCTGACGCCCGCACCGCTCCCCTTCCCCGGTTCCCCCGCGTGCCCGCACGCCCTAGATAGCGGCGATGCCTCTTCCCCGCGCTCGCGTGCTCGTCCTCAATTCCGCGCTCGGTCCGCTCGATTACAGGGTGCCCGCCGGCATGACGGTCGAACCGGGCTCGATCGTCGTCGCCCCGCTCGGCCCCCGTCAGCTCGTCGGCGTGGTCTGGGAAGCCGATCGGCTGGTGACCGAGGAGGTGGGCGACAACCGCCTGCGCAACCTGATCGCGGTCGCCGACGCGCCGCCGATCCCCGCCGCGCTGCGCCGCTTGGTCGAATGGGCCGCCGATTATTATCTCGCCCCGCCCGCCGCAGTCCTGCGCATGGCGCTGGCATCGACATCGGCGCTGGAGGGGGTGAAGCGCATCACCGAATATCGCGCAACCGGCGTCGTGCCCGAACGGCTGACGCCGCAACGCGCCCAGGCGATCGAACGGATCGGCGATCGCCAGGGGCTGATCCGCGAGCTCGCGACGATCGCGGGCGTGTCGGACGCGGTCATTCGCGGGCTGGTCAACGCCGGCGCGATCGCGGCGGTCGAAGTCGATCTCGATTCGCCCTATCCCCTGCCAGACCCCGATCATGCGCCGCCCCGGCTGAACCCGGCCCAGCGCGACGCCGCAACCGCACTGGCCGACGCGGTCGCCGCGCGCGAGTTCCAGCCGTTCCTGCTCGACGGCGTCACCGGGTCGGGCAAGACCGAAGTCTATTTCGAAGCGATCGCCCGGGCGTTGCGCGACGGGCGCCAGACGCTCGTGCTGCTGCCCGAAATCGCGCTGACCGAGCCGTTTCTCGATCGGTTCAACGCGCGTTTCGGCTGCGCGCCGGTCGCCTGGCATTCCGACCTGCGCCAGTCGCAGCGCCGCCGCGCGTGGCGCGCGATCGCCACCGGCGAGGCGCGGGTGACGGTGGGCGCGCGATCGGCGCTATTCCTGCCCTATCGCGACCTCGGGCTCATCATCGTCGACGAGGCGCACGAAACGAGCTTCAAGCAGGAAGAGGGCGTGCATTATCACGCCCGCGACGTCGCGGTCATGCGCGCGCGCTTTGAGTCCTGCCCGGTCGTGCTGGCGTCGGCCACGCCCGCGATCGAGACGCGGGTTCAGGTGGCGGCCGGCCGCTACCGCGAACTCCGGCTGCCCGCGCGCCACGGCGGTGCCGAATTGCCGACGATCGAGGCGATCGACCTGATCGCCGAACCGCCGCCGCGCGGCCGCTGGATCGCGCCCCGGCTGGTACAGGCGATCGACGCGACGCTGGCGCGCGGTGAGCAGACGCTGCTGTTCCTCAACCGTCGCGGCTATGCGCCGCTGACGCTGTGCCGGGCGTGCGGGCACCGCTTCCAGTGCCCGAACTGCACCGCCTGGATGGTCGAGCACCGGCTGATCCATCGTCTGTCGTGTCATCATTGCGGCCACATGATCCCCACCCCGCGCGCCTGTCCCAATTGCGATGCGGAGGATGCCCTGGTCGCCTGCGGCCCGGGGGTGGAGCGGATCGCCGACGAAGTCGCCGCTTTATGGCCCGATGCGCGTGCCGCCGTCGTCACCTCGGACACCATCTGGTCGCCGGCCAAGGCGGCCGAGTTCGTGCGCCGCATGACCGCGCGGGAGATCGACATCGTCATCGGCACGCAATTGGTGACCAAGGGCTATCACTTTCCCGACCTCACGCTGGTCGGCGTGATCGACGGCGACCTGGGTCTTTCCGGCGGCGACCTCCGCGCATCCGAACGCACCTTTCAACAGATCATGCAGGTCGCCGGGCGCGCCGGGCGGGGTGAAAAGCCCGGCCATGTCCTCCTGCAGACCCACCAGCCGACCGCGCCGGTCATGGCGGCACTGGTCAGCGGCGATGCCGAGGGCTTCTACGCCGCCGAAACCCAGGCACGCCGCGAGGCCGACGCCCCGCCCTTCGGCCGGTATGCCGCGATCATCGTCTCGTCCGAGGACAGGGACGCTGCC